>JAITEY010000225.1 GCA_031281815.1 Desulfovibrio sp.
AAGCGTGAAAAGAGAGGCGGGGGTGTATGCAAAAAAAATCGTCGACAGGCTGAAACCTTCCGCTTTATACAAGTATCAGCAAAAAATATTATGGAATTTCATCATGTTGCGATATTCTCTCGCTGATAAGCTCTACAGTTCTTTCCAAGCGCTGATCCGTACGGCAAGTTTTTGCGCCAACATCGGAGAGGCGCTTCCCAGCGCTTCCAGAATACGTTCTCCTTCGCGAGCATAGGTATGGCATTTTTCTTTTGACCAGTGATTCGGTGGTGTTTGTAAATTGGCGATACGGTCTGCAAGTTTAACCAACCAAACTTCCTTGGACTGCAATTTAATACGCTCCAGAGAGTCCAGCGTAGCGGCTTCGCCTTGTAATAATTTATCTTTTGACAATGCAGAAACCCCTTCAGCAATGGCTGTGCCGAAGA
Source organism: Desulfovibrio sp. (assembly GCA_031281815.1). Classification (GTDB taxonomy): domain Bacteria; phylum Desulfobacterota; class Desulfovibrionia; order Desulfovibrionales; family Desulfovibrionaceae; genus Frigididesulfovibrio. Next base: position 429 of record JAITEY010000225.1, read on the forward strand.
GTTCTTCTATTTGTTCCTTTGTTGCGTCAGTATCCGCAATAGTATCGTGTAGTACGGCGCAGCAAAGTGCTTTTACCTCGTCATAATGCATATTTTCTACCAAGGCGGGAATTAATGTTATGACAACAGCGCTGATATGTGCCATGTACGGGATTTTTTCCGAGCCGGGGTACAATTGGTGGCGATGTTTATAGGTAGCATAAATCCATGCCATCCTCGTCAACGATGTTTGAAACATTCTTTTTGTCATGACAACGTGAAATTCGGATTACCCCTTTAAAAAGCGCCGGAGGGCGCGGGAGTGTACGGCGTACCGGCATCCGGGGCCTGCCCGGCGTCACGCGGCGCGGGGACAGGGTCGCGCGGCGGCAGCAACACGCCGCGCGCGTCCCTGTCGAACTCCTGCATGCGCGTCAGCGGTGCGGTTCCGTACATCCAGTTCTGAATCTCACGTCCCATGTCCGAGGCCAGCACCTGCACTATGGTGTGCAAGGGGTCGGCAGGCATCCTCGATCTGGTCGCAAACAAGAAAAAATCCGTCGTCTGTGCCGCCGGCATAAGGCCGGATTGCGCCATGGACCAGACAAGCTGTCCGCTCGGCACATCATGGGCCTCAATCTGCAGAGACACACGGCTATCGCCCGCGGTTCCGCCGGCATAGATATAGGTAACAAAACCGCCGATCACCAGATCCGCGCCGCGCCTGCGCCCCAGATCCACTGCCCGGTCCCGGCGGTAGGGAGTATCGTCGCCGGAAAATTCCAGATTGGGGAAAACGCGCATGGTCAGCCACGTCTGCCAGACTGTGCGCGCCGTGCCGAAACCGAGCGGGATGGGATTGTCGATGAGCTGCGTCACGCGGAAAGGCACAAACAGCGCGCGCAGGCCTGCCGGAGGCGCGCTCCGGGGTTGCACATGCACTTCGGGAGGATTGCGCCGTACCCATTGATCCCGGTAGACGATGTTTTTATCCGATGGGTCGATGCGCACATGCTCGTCTATGCCGCGCATCGTTTCGCATGCGCCGCACAGGACGACAAGCGCGGCAAGCGCCGCCCCGATCGCACGATAGTTCACGGCATCCTCCCTGACACAGGAGCCTGCGCGCGGGTATGCCGCGCGTCCGGGCAGGCCTGAGGGCCGGGCGGATAATCGCTGAAAACGTCTTGCGTACGCGAATGCGGCGCGACTGTGTTCCCCGCCTTGTACGGGCGGGGTGCAGGCGAAACGGCTTGTGCGCGCGCTTGCCGGGCGGCAACGGGCCGGGCTTGCGCGTTCACGGTAAAAGAGGTTTGAGACGCCGCACAAGATCCTCGCGCAACTCTTCGTGTTGCAGTGCGAAGTAGATGTTGGCCGTCAGGTATTCGGACCAGTCGCCGGCGTCAAAGCGCATGCCGTGGATTTTCACCGCCAGCAGTCCCTTGTTGTCGGCCTGAAGCTGCAACGCGTCGGTAAGCTGTATCTCGCCGCCGTGGCCCGATGTCACCTGTTTCAGATGGCGGAAAATATCCGCCGTCAGCACATAGCGGCCGATAATGGCGAGACGGCTCGGCGCTTCGTTCACTTTCGGCTTTTCCACCAGTCTGTTCACGCGGAAAATGCCGGGGGAAATCTCTTCACCGGAGATAATGCCGTAGCGGCTCACCCGCTCCTGTTCCACTTCCATGACCCCTATGACCGGCAGACGTTCGCTCTCGGCGACCTCGACAAGTTGGCGTATGCCGGGGTTCATGCCGAAAAGCAGGTCGTCGCCGACCATGACGGCAAACGCGCCGTCCGCGGCCACCACATCCTCGGCACACAGCACGGCGTGCCCCAGACCGAGTTGTTTCTTCTGCCGGATGGCGGTGACTTTGGCCATTTCCGCCACCTGCCGTATTATTGCAAGCTGCTCGGTCTTGCCTGCCCGTTCAAGCACTGCTTCAAGCTGGAGGTTGTAGTCGAAGTGATCTTCAATGACGTTTTTATCACGGTTGGTGATGAAAATCACGTCTTCAATGCCGGAACGGATGGCCTCCTCGACGACATACTGCACGACCGGCTTGTTGTACACCGGCAGCATTTCCTTGGGGATGTTCTTTGTAGCCGGAAGAGAACGGGTTCCCCAACCCGCAACAGGGATGACGACTTTGCGAATGTTCATGGTGG
>JAITEY010000232.1 GCA_031281815.1 Desulfovibrio sp.
GACTATAAAAAAATTAATATACTGAAATTATTAGATATATTTTTTAGGAAGATGCATAAAAAGGCAAATAAGGCGGTTTCCGATGCGGTTTTTATGCGTGCCTTGTTAGACATGGGTTAGATGCGTCAGCCCTGCCCGCCTGTCGCGAGCAATTTGCCTCCGACGGCAATCTTCGTACGAAAACACGCAGGCGGCGACATTGCGTTCGCGGATTTTAGGATGCGTCTGCGCTGCCGGCGCCGCGTACGGGGCTGGCCGCGCCGCACTCGGGGCTGTCGCACTCGGGGCTTGACGGAATCCCGCCCGTGGATTAGAAACGGCGCATGTCGGGATGTAGCGCAGCCTGGCCAGCGCACCTGAATGGGGTTCAGGGGGTCGGAGGTTCAAATCCTCTCATCCCGACCAGAAATTACAAGGGGGGTTACGGTAGGTATCGTAAACCCTCTTTCTGTACAGGTCCCGCCGGGATAACACCATGAGAGTGCCGGCTGAACTACTTTGAACGTATTAACCCGCGCATGACATTATCTTGAGCGGATAGTGTCGCGTAAGGGTTTTAACCGGTCGGCCCGTTCTTTGGGCATTACCCCCCTACTATGCTTAAGGTCACGGCGTCACCGGACAAGCCGCCGCCGGGCGATGTGAGGATACGCATGATGACGAAAAAATTCAGGATGCTGCTGTGTATTGTTGCGCTGTGCATGATGCCGGGCCTTGCCGGGGCCGGGAGCGTGCGCATCGGCCTGATGTGTCCCCTGACCGGCAGTTGGGCGAGCGAAGGGCAAGACATGCGCCGCATTGTTTCCCTTCTGGCCGCCGAAGTGAACAAGTCCGGCGGCATCAACGGGTCCGCCGTCGAACTGGTGGTGGAAGACGACGGCGGTGCCCCCCGCACGGCCGCCTTGGCCGCGCAAAAACTGGCCGCCGGCGGCGTGGTCGCCGTCATCGGCACCTACGGGTCCGCTGTGACCGAGGCTTCCCAGGATATCCTGAACGAAGCCGAAATTCTCCAGATCGCCACAGGCTCCACCAGTGTGCGTCTTACGGAAAAAAAACTCCCGTATTTCTTCCGCACCTGCCCGCGCGACGATGAACAGGGCAGGGTGGCGGCGCGCTATATTACGGAAGCGAACTACCGGAATATCGCGGTGCTGCACGACAATTCCTCCTACGCGCGGGGTCTGGCCGAAGAAACCAGAACGCTGCTGGACAAGGCCGGACGCAACGTCGTCTTCTTCGACGCCCTGACTCCCAAGGAACGCGACTACTCCGCCATCCTGACCAGACTGCGCGCAAGCGCGCCCGACCTCGTCTTTTTCACGGGCTATTACCCGGAAGCTGCCCTGCTGCTCCGTCAGAAACGGGAAATGGGCTGGAACGTGCCCATGATGGGCGGCGACGCCGTCAACAATCCCGACTTGCTGAAAATCGCGGGAACGGCCGCTGCCGCTGGTTTCCGCTTCATCAGTCCTCCCGTGCCCGCCGACCTTACCGGCGAGCGGGGCAAGGCTTTTCTGGCCGCCTACCGGGCCGAATACAAGGCGGAGCCGCAATCCGTGTGGGCCGTTCTGGCCGGGGACGCTTTCAACGTTCTTGTCGAAGCCCTGCGCCGTACCCGTCCCGCCGCCGCACCCGCGGCCGCTTACCTGAAAAACGACCTCGGGAGCTTCCCCGGCATCACCGGCGTTTTCTCTTTCGATGCCAAGGGCGACCGCGCGGGCGACCTGTACCTGCTTTACGAAGTCAACGCGGAAGGCGCTTTTAAAGCCGGGCCGTAAACGGACCCGTATGGATCAGCTGTTCCAGCAACTCGTCAACGGTCTGGCCGTCGGCGGCATCTACGCTCTGGTGGCCCTCGGCTACACCATGGTTTACGGCGTGCTCAAGCTCATCAACTTCGCGCACGGCGACCTGTTTACCATCGGGGCCTATTTGGGGTTGACCCTGTTCGTCGCCATGGGGTCGGCCGGCACGCTGCCCGGATTTGCCGCCGTCCTGCCGGTCGCGGTCATGGTCATGGGGCTGACAGCCCTGCTGGGCGGCGTGCTGGAACGGGTCGCCTACCGCCCCCTGCGCAAGGCCGGGCGGCTGTCCGCCGTGGTGTCCGCTCTGGGGGCCTCCATTTTTTTCCAGAACGCGGTTATGCTCGTCTGGGGAGCCAATTACGAAGTGTATCCGGAGGTCATGCGGCCCTCGGCCGTCATTTTCCTGTTCGACACGGGCGTTCCGCTCATCCGCCTGCTCATCATCGGCGTTTCCCTCCTGCTCATGCTGACCCTGTACGGCTTCATCCACCATACCCGCACGGGAACGGCCGTCCGCGCGGCCGCCATCGACCAGGGCGCTGCCGCGCTGATGGGCATCAACGTGAACCGCATCATTACCCTGGTGTTTCTCATCGGGGCGGGTCTCGGCGGCGCGGCGGGGATCATGGTGGGGATGTCGTACGGGCAGATTGATTTCAGCATGGGGTTCTCCTACGGACTCAAGGCGTTCACCGCCGCCGTGCTGGGCGGCATCGGCAATATTCCCGGCGCCATGCTCGGCGGGATGCTGCTGGGGCTGATCGAGACGCTGGGCTCGGCCTACCTGACCATCGCCTGGAAGGACGCCATTTCCTTTCTTGTGCTCATCCTCATTCTGATTATCCGTCCCACGGGCATTCTCGGGGAACGAACGGCGGAAAAACTATGACGAACGCGCCGCGCCCCGAAAACACGCGGAGGTCCGCGCCCTCTTCCGGGCCGCTCCGGACGAAGCCCGGAGCCGTCCTTCAGCACGCGAAAATCCCCGCCCTCATCGCCCTGACGGCGCTCGCGGCCGTGTTGCCCCTGGCGCTGAACCCGTACTGGACCGCGGTGTTCGTCAGCATAGGGCTGGGCGCCCTGCTTTCCCTGTCGCTCAACGTCATTCTCGGCCGGGCGGGCATCTTCAACATGGGACACGCCGCGTTTTACGCCGTGGGTGCCTATGTCACGGCCATACTCAACACCCGGTACCAGATTCCCGTCCTCTGGCTTCTGCCCGTCGCAGGGGCGGCCTCCGGGTTGTGCGCTCTGCTCGCGGCCCGGCCCATCATTCACCTGCGCGGCGACTACCTGCTCATCGTCACCGTGGGCATTGTGGAAATCGTGCGCATAGCCCTGGTCAACGATGTGGGCGGACTGACCGGCGGGGCCAACGGCATTTTCGGCATCGCCCGGCCGGAAATTTTCGGCATCCGCATCCGCCGCGACATCCAGTTTTATTACCTGGTCTGGGGCGCCGTGGGTCTGACCGTCGCGCTCTTTTCCCGCCTGGACCGTTCGCGGGTGGGCCGCGCCCTGTCCTGCATCAAGGAAGACGACACGGCCGCCGAGGGTTGCGGCATCGACGTCGCCCGGTACAAACTGCTGGCCTTCGGGCTGGGCGCGTTCTGGGCGGGCATGGCCGGCGCCCTGTTCGCGGCCAAAATGACCATTATTTCGCCGGGGTCGTTTACGTTTTGGGATTCCGTCCTGCTTTTCGCCGCCGTAACCCTGGGGGGCGGCAGTCAGGCAGGGGCTGTTTTGGGAGCTTTTCTGGTCTTCGGCCTGCCGGAAATTTTCCGCGATTTCGCGAGCGCGCGCATGCTGGTGTTCGGCCTGGCCCTCATGGCCATGATGGTTGTCCGGCCCCAGGGCCTTCTGCCGCCGGCCCCGCGCCGTTACGACACGCGCTTTCGCGCGCGCGGGGGACGGGCCGCCGGGGACGGGGCATGAACCCTCTGCTGCGCCTGACCAACGTCACCAAGCGCTTCGGCGGCCTGATTGCCGTCAACGATGTGTCCTTCAGCGCGGACGAGGGCTGCATCACGGGGATTATCGGTCCCAACGGCGCGGGCAAGACCACGCTGTTCAACCTGGTTACCGGCAACTATGCGCCGGACGGCGGGGATATCCTGTTCCGCGGCGTTTCCCTGCCGGGCCGCAAACCGCATGAAATCGTCGACTTGGGCGTTGCCCGCACTTTTCAGTCCATCCGCCTGTTCTCTTCCCTGTCCGTGCTGGAAAACGCGCTGGCCGGCCGGCACTGCCGGATGCGCGCCGGCCTGCTCGCCTCCATGTTCGGCACCGCGGCCCAACGCCGTGAGGAACGCGCCGCGGTGGAACGCGCCGTTCAGGAGTTGGAATTCACAGGTCTGGCCGAATTCCTGAACGACAAGGCCGGAAGCCTGTCCTACGGGAACAGGCGGCTGTTGGAAATCGCCCGCGCCCTGGCCTCGGACCCGGTCCTCATCGCCCTGGACGAACCCGCGGGCAGCATGAACCAGCCGGAAACCGAGGTGCTTGTCCGCCTGATCCGCGCCGTCCGCGACCGGGGTATCACCGTTATGCTCATAGAACACGACATGGGACTGGTCATGCAGGTGTGCGAAAAACTCATTGTGCTGGAGTACGGCATCAAGATTGCCGAAGGCTCCCCGGCGGAGATCCGCGACAATCCGCGCGTGGTTGAAGCCTATTTGGGGCAGGACTGATTCCAGAGGGAGGCGCGGAGGCGGCATGTTTCTGGAAGTGGACGAGTTGCGCGCCGGGTACGGCCCTGTGCAGGTTCTGCACGGGATCAGCCTGCACGTGGAAAAAGGCGAAATCGTCACCATTCTGGGCGCCAACGGGGCGGGCAAGACCACCACGCTGCTGTCCGTCAGCGGTCTGGCGGACATCACGGGCGGAGCCGTCCGGCTGCGCGGCAAAGACATTCATACCCTGCCCGCCGACGAAATCGTCGCCCGAGGTCTGACCCAGGCGCCGGAAGGACGTCGTATTTTCGGTCCCCTTTCGGTTATGGAAAACCTGCGTCTGGGCGCTTTTACCGTCAAAGATCGGAAGGCCGTCGCCCGCACCCTGGAGCAGGTTTTCGAACTTTTTCCCCGCCTGAGCGAGCGCCGTTCCCAACCGGCCGGCACACTTTCCGGCGGCGAACAACAAATGTTGGCCATCGCCCGCGCGCTTATGGCGCGGCCGCGCCTGCTGCTGCTCGACGAGCCGTCTCTGGGCCTCGCCCCGCTGCTGGTCAAGGCCATTTTCGAGACGGTGCACGCGATCAACGAAAGCGGCGTTACCGTACTCCTCGTGGAGCAGAACGCCCGCGCCGCCCTTAAACTGGCCCGGCGCGGCTACATCCTTGAAATGGGACGCATCGTCATGGAAGGCGACGCAGCCGCCCTGCTCGCCGACCCCGGCGTGCAACAGGCCTATCTGGGCGGCTGACGGCAAACGCGGATACAACACGGGGGTTGCGCATAGGCATTGCAATTTTGATTGTATACGCCTCCGGCGGCCGAGGCTCTGCCCCGGACCCGGCAGTGGAATGATTCCCCTGCACCCCCGATTGAGACTTCGACAAGTTATCTTTGTGGGGACGGCTTGAGCAGGCGCAAGGTCGAACATTACAGCGCCCGCATCCATTCGTCCCGCAGGGGGATTGCGCCGTTTAGGGCCGCCGCAATACGGCGCATGGCCGGCTCCCGATCTTCAGGCAGGTGCGCGCGAATCGTCAGGTAATTGCTGGCGTGGTTGGCCATGAACCAGCCGTTGTTCAGATGCGTGTTCGCAAACATGAGACCCAATTCCTGCACGAAGTCAACGCCTTCAGGGAGCACCAGGTCGCCGCTCCGCAAGCGTTCATAAATCGGGGCGTCTTCGGCCACCATCAACGACAGGGCGCCGACGTACTCTGGATCGACGGCGCTGAGCACGCGCCCGGTTTCCACGGCATGCTCGCGGCTTCTATCCTTGCCCGCCAGCCCCAAAATCACGGTAACGGAGAGCGCGAAACCGGCCTTTTTCAGACGACGCGCCTGTTCAATGAGTTTTTCCGGGGTCGACCCCTTGCGGATATCCTTGAGCACGTCCGGATGCCCGCTTTCTATGCCGTAATAAATCAGGGACAAGCCCATGTCGCGCAGGCGGGC
>JAITEY010000254.1 GCA_031281815.1 Desulfovibrio sp.
CTCTATGTGGCCAACCGCTGGATGGGCGGCACGCTCACCAATTTCTCCACCATCCAGAAAAGCATTGAGCGCATGAAAAAGCTGGAGGCCATGTTTGCCGACGGTTCAGTCGGCCGCTACCAGAAAAAGGAAGTCCTGACGCTGAAACGCGAGTTGGACAAACTGCTTCTGGTGCTGGGCGGCATCCGCGATATGGACAGCCTGCCGCGCGCCGCCTTCATCATCGACCCGCACCGCGAGGAAATAGCGGTCAAGGAATGCCGCACTCTGGGCATCCCCATCCTGGCCGTGACCGATACCAACTGCGACCCGGACCTGATCGACTATATCATTCCCGGCAACGACGACGCCATCCGGGCCATCAAGCTGTTCGTGACCGGCATCGCCGATGCCTGCATTGAAGGGGAAGCCATGCGCAAGGGCAAGGATCCCCGGGGCGGGAACCCCGAAGAAGCCCTGCGTAAACTTGCCGCCGCCGAAAAACCTGTCTCCGCGCGGGATTTCCCCGTCGAGACGACCGGCGAAGCCGGCGCATCGGCAAACTGACGGTTTTCGGAGACTTCCGATTCCGGAACACCATTGATGACCATGTTTCCGGCATCGGCGTACGCGCCGCCGTGCCGCCCTGAAAGTCGACCTTTCGTGAGCGGGGGCCGGATTGCGCTTCCGCCGTCGCCGCCAAATCACAACTGCGCGGACGCGGTTTTGACCTGAAAATCGAAGAATCCGCAATCTAAGGAGTGTACGATGGCCGAGATTTCCGCTGCCCTGGTAAAAGAACTGCGCGAACGCACAGGCGCGGGCATGATGGACTGCAAAAAAGCCCTGCAGGAAAGCGGCGGTTCCCTGGAAGAAGCCGTGGACTTCCTGCGCCGCAAGGGACTTTCCAAAGCCGCCAAAAAGGCGGGGCGCGTAACCTCGGAAGGGGTGATCGGCGTAAAAAGCGCGCCCGACCGCAGCGCCGCCGCCTTGGTTGAAGTGCTCTGCGAGACCGATTTCGTGGCCCGCGGCGAACACTTCAAAGCCTTTGCCGCCGCCGCCGCGGACAAAGTCTTCGCAAACAGGCCCGCCGATGCCGATGCCCTGGCCGCCCTGACCGGAGACGACCTGCACGGTTTGATCGCCACCCTCGGGGAAAACATGTCCGTCGGGCGCTTTGTCTTTTACGAAGCCGCGCAGCCCGGCATCGTGGAAAGCTATGTGCACAGCAACGGCAAAATCGGCGTGCTGGTCGAAGTCGGAACCGGCACGGCGGCCGCGCGCGACAGCGCGGAACTGCTCGAACTCGCGCATAACCTGGCCATGCAGGCCGCCGCGACCGGCGCCGTCGCCCTGGACAAGGCAGGTTTGGACCCGGCGCTGCTGGAACGCGAACGCGCTATTTACCGGCAAAAAACGCTGGACGAAGGCAAACCGGACAATATCGTGGAAAAAATCGTCGAAGGAGGCATTCAGAAATTCTGCAAGGAAGTTTGCCTTCTTGAGCAGGCGTACATCCGCGACGACAAGGTGACGGTCAAAAGCCTGGTCGACGCCTGCGCCGCAACGCTGAAAGACACGGTCACGGTCCGCCGCTTCACGCGCCTGCGGCTCGGTGAACATGGCTGACGCCTCGAACGGCGCCGGGGAGCCCCCTTTTCCGCCGCCGCCGGCCTCGGTCGCCGCGGATGCGGAGAGTCGGGAACGCGGGATATCCCTTCCGCCGGATGCCTGTCCGGCTCGCCAAGGGTACGCCTTGTCCCCTGCGAACCGTGCCGGGCGAGTCGAGTCCTGCCTGCCCGGTCTGACCGGCATCGTGCTCACCGGGAACTCGCGAAGACTGCTTGACCGGTGCCTTGCATCGCTTTCTTTCTGCGCCGATATACTGGTCGTGGACAGCCTGAGCACAGACGACTCATTGGAAATCGCCCGCAGGCACAAAGCCCGCATACTCAGCCGACCGTGGACGGGCATAGGCGAACAGTTCACCTTCGCCCTGCGGCATGTGGACAGTGAGTGGATTGTTATTCTTGATTCGGACGAGGTATGCAGCCGCGCCCTGGCCGACGAAATAACCGGGGCGCTGGCCGGGCCGCGTCCGCCGGGCGCGCCTGACGGCTATTACATACCGAGACGCTCCTGGTATTTCGACCGCTTCGTCAAGTACGCCTGGCGCCGGCCGGATGCGCTGTACCGGCTGTTCCGCAACGGCTGCGTCAGGATCACCATGAGCGGCGTACACCAGACCTTCCACCCTGTTGCCTCTTTCGGGCACATGCGGGGGGAAATCATCCACTATCCCTACGCGTCTTTCGCCAACCACCTGGAAAAGATCAACGGCTACGCTCAGGGCGGGGCTGCGGATCTCGCCGCCGCCGGCGAACGCGGCGGAACGGTGAAGGCCGTCGGGCACGCCGTCTGGCGTTTTGTGCGCCTGTATTTCCTGCGTTTCGGGTTTCTTGACGGCCGTGCCGGCTTTATCTTGGCCTGCCACGCTTCTTTTTATGTTTTTATGAAATATATCCGCCTGCTTGACGCAAGCTGGGGCGCGCCGTTCGATCACGAGTGACGCGGGCGGGGCTTTTGCTGCGCCGCCCGGAGGTTCCCATGGCTGACTTGAAATACGCAAGAGTGCTGCTGAAACTGAGCGGTGAGGCTCTGGCCGGGGAACATCGCTTCGGCATAGATCCGGAAACGGTGGAAAGCCTCAGCGACGAACTCGCGGATATACTGGCTCTGGATGCCCAGGTTGCGCTGGTCATCGGGGGCGGCAACATCTTCAGGGGGCTGTCCGCGTCGGCCAGGGGCATGGACCGCGTTTCGGCGGATTATATGGGTATGCTGGCAACGGTGATGAATGCCGTGGCCGTACAGTCCTCGCTCGAAAAACGCGGACACGCCACCCGCGTGCTGTCGGCCGTTACCATGCAGGCCGTTTGCGAGCCGTATATCCGCAGGCGCGCCGAGCGGCACCTGGAAAAGGGCAGGGTCGTGATATGCGCGGCCGGCACGGGCAACCCCTATTTTACCACGGATACGGCCGCGGCCCTGCGCGGCATGGAGCTCAGGTGCGACGTGATCATCAAGGCCACCAAGGTCGACGGCATCTATGACAAGGACCCGATGAAGTTTGCCGATGCCGTGCGCTACAAACGCATTACGTATGCCGAGGCGGTGGAAAAAGAACTCGGCGTCATGGACTATACCGCCCTTACCCTGGCCCGGGAGAACCGTATACCGATAGTCGTCTGCAATATGTTCGGCGGAGCCGTGCGCAGGCTTATTCTGGGCGAAGAAGTGGGGACATTGGTTGTGGACCGGGCGGCCCGCGATGTTTCCTGAACGCGGAGCCGAGCTCAGGCGTATTCCGGGCGAAGACGCGGGCGCACCGGTGTGGACCGGGCGGCCTGCGATGTTGTTTCCTGAAACAGGAGGTTCACCATGGAGGCCGTAAAAAATGACGCGGAAGAGCGCATGCTCAAGGCAATGGCGGTATTGGAGCGTGATTTCGGCAAACTGCGCACCGGCAGGGCTTCAGCCTCGCTGCTGGACGACCTGAAGGTGGATTATTACGGCAAGCCGACCCCCATCGGGCAGATTGCCTCGGTGGCGACACCGGACAGCCGCACCATCACCGTGCAGCCTTGGGATAAAAATTCCTTCTCCCTGGTGGAGAAGGCAATATTGAAATCCGACCTGGGGCTGACCCCGGTCAACGACGGCAAGCTCATCCGCATCGCTATTCCGGCGCTGACGGAAGAGCGGCGCAAAGACCTGGTCAAGGTGGCCCGCAAGTACGGGGAAGAAACGAAGGTTGCCGTGCGCAATATCCGGCGCGAAGCCAACGACGCCTTGAAAAAGCTCGAAAAAGACAAGAGCCGGGGCTACAGCGAAGACGATGTGAAAAAGGCTCAGGAGGCCGTACAGAAACTGACCGACGGTTATGTGGTCAAGGTGGATGAGAAGTGCAGGATCAAAGAAAAGGAAATCATGGAACTGTAGGCGCGGAACGTACGCCCCGCCGCATCGCCGGCGCGGGCGTTGCCCGTCGGCTTCCGCCGCTCGGGAGCGTTCCGGCCTCACCGATGCCGTACCGGTCGGGCGCGGGCGTTGCCCGTCGGTTTCCGCCGCGAAGGCGGCGGCAGCATCCCGCCCGGACAGGCGCGGGAAATGCCTGTCGGCGTTTACGGGCGCGCGACGGCGGTTCGGAGTAGGGCATGGAGGTTGTGTTGCAGATAGCGGACATGCTGCTGCATATCGACGTATACCTGCGCGATATTGTTGAGAATTACGGCAACTTGGTCTATTTGTTTCTTTTTCTGGTCGTGTTTTGCGAAACAGGGCTGGTGGTGACGCCTTTTTTGCCCGGTGATTCCCTGTTGTTCGCGGGGGGGACGCTGGCCGGCGCGGGGATGCTCGGCGCTCCCGCGTTGTGCGCCGTACTTCTCGGCGCGGCGATTCTCGGCGACGGGGTGAATTACAGCATAGGCGCGCACATAGGACCCCCGGCGTTCCGAAAAAACTACCGTCTGCTGAAGCGTGAATATCTCATGCAGGCGCACGAGTTTTATGAGCGGCACGGCGGCAAGGCGGTTATTCTGGCCCGGTTCGTGCCCATTATCCGTACTTTTGCGCCCTTTGTCGCGGGCGTGGCGGGCATGAGCCGCGCGCGTTTCAGCCTGTTCAACGTGACGGGTGCGCTGCTGTGGGTGTTTTCCCTGGTCGGCGCGGGCTATTTCCTCGGTTCCCTACCCTTTGTGCGCGAGCATTTTTCCCTCATCGTCTACGCGATAATCGTCGTTTCCGTCCTTCCCGTGGCGGCGGCGGCGCTCAAGCGCTTTCGGGCCGGCCGGAGCGGCTCCGCGGTTAAGCCCTGAACCCGAATTCATCAGCGTCTCCCTAAAAAACAGCTTGCACGATTATATCTTTTATGTCGAGAAAAAATACGAATTCGTATTTTTCTCTGTTTCCACCCGCTTTTTTTGTCCGTCCATGCCGGCGCACTTCCGCGCCGGCGGCGCATATTACTCAATGTGTAACTTTCCGGTACGGAACTTGCACAATATCCCCCGCATACGGATTGAAGGTGCGCGCAGGCCGACGGCACGACGCCGCGGAGGAAAAGCGTACCGTTCACGTGCGCGACAGTGTCGAGTCATTCGTCAAGTGTCCTAAAATGTGCAGCATGTTTACGAGTACAAAGCCTTGTATCACTAATAATACGACATTTTAAGGATGACTCGACAGCAAAATTTTCCTTTGTGTGGAGCAGTTCACTCTCAACATTCCGTAATGAGGTAAGTAATGGGTACCGATTTTTCTCGCTCGGACAAACTCAGCGAAATCAGGAAAACAATTCGTGACGCAAAAATTGAGTTCATCCGCTTTGAGCAGTGTGATCTGCACGGAATTTCACGAAGCAAACTTGTGCCTGTCGGCAGTTTTATGGATTACCTGGACAACGGTTTGAACTTTTACGGCGGGCTCCTGGGGCTGGATATACAATCCCTTGTACCGCAAGGGACAGGCTACGGTGAAGAAGTAGCCTTCGCGGATCATTGTACAGTGCCGGATATTCCGACCTTCCGGGTATTGCCCTGGGTACAGAATACAGCGAATATCATCGTGGACCCGTACTGGTACGACGGATCACCGGCCATGGCCTCCCCGCGCCTGCTGTTGAAAAAACTCCTGAACCGCTTTGACGAGTTGGGATATATCTGCCGGATGGGCTACGAATTTGAATTTTATGTTCTGCACAAGGACAGTCTCACCCCCGTGTACGGCGGACAACCCATTTTTGTGACCATCAAGAACAATTTCGATACGGAGTTCACTTACGACCTCATGCGGAAAATGGACAAGGCCGGGATCAGGCTGATCACGCAGAACTCCGAGCACGGGCCGGGACAGCAGGAAATAAACCTGCATTATATGGACGGCATCGCGGCGGCGGACACGGCCTTTCTCTTCCGCACGGGCGTCAAGGAAATCGCCTTGCAGCACGGGTATATCGCCACTTTCATGACCAAGCCGTTCATTGATTCCAGCGCCTCCGGCTCCCATTTCCACATCAGCCTGCTCGACAAGGAAACGGGCAGGAACGCCTTCAACGCGCCGGACGAACCATACGGCCTGAGCGGGCTCGCCCGCCGTTTCCTGGCCGGAATGCTGCGGCACGCGAGGGCGAATACGCTGTTCACCGCGCCTACGGTCAACTGCTACAAACGCTACCGCGTCAATTCCTTTGCCCCGGACACGGCGACCTGGGGGTTGGAAAACCGCACCGTCGGCATACGCCTGAAAGGCTCGCGCGGCGAAAGCACCCATTTGGAGAACCGCCTGGCCTGCGGCGGGAGCAATCCCTACCTGCTGGCGGTGAGCACTCTGGCCGCCGGCCTGGAAGGCATACTCACCGACCCGCCCCTCCCGGACCCCGTCGACGTTGTGGCATACGGCAACGAGGCCCTGCCCGCGCTCCCGAAACGGCTGGGGGAATCCATCGCCGCCTTTGAGCAGGACAAGGCGCTGCAGGAACTGCTGCATCCGGAATT
>JAITEY010000264.1 GCA_031281815.1 Desulfovibrio sp.
ATCCCGTGTCACAGAGTCGTGGGCGCGGACGGCAGCCTCACCGGCTACGCCGGGGGGCTCGATAAGAAAACAGCTTTACTGCGCCTTGAAGGAGCCGGTTCGCTTTCTCTTGATGGACAGGAAGCTGAAAGCGCTCATACGGGATTGCCCAAGATTCCGAACGGCGGAATCATCTGAAATGTTGTCGTGTGATACATCTGTTTCAGGGATTCTACCGTAACAACCTCCGCACGTAATGAAGTTCTTAATCGGCGAAGCCGATGTTGCCGGCTTCAACTGTTAAGTAAAGCTGCCTGCTGCAGCAGGTGGAGTATGCACTTGCTTGTTTTACCTTCGTTGTACGCCCTGCTTCCCGCGACCCTGTCCCCGGCCCGCTGGCTTCGGGAATATCTGCAAACGCCTTCTTCTGAGCCGGGATAACGTCGCACCTCAGTTCCAGACCGGTCCTGAACGTGTACAGCGGACAATCGGGTATCAGACAGCCTTCAACCTCAGCGGTATCGCCGCCCGAGCAATCCAGGCACTTGGCCCGGATCGCCTGCAAAGGCGTTTTGAACCTTTTCGAGCCGGCCATGTTGACCTCCGCGCGGGCTTAGGTTAGTGGAGGGAAGGCCGATGGGGAAAGCATGGTACTGTTGTTGCCGGTTGTAGCCCTTGACCGGGCGTCCGGTCAACTGCACCGGAATAAAAATTTTTGACCCGCAGTGTATTTTTCGTACAGTCTCTATGCCGTGTTTCACAGAGTAGAGGTTTACCATGAAAACCATAGAAACAATTTTCGAAAGTGTCCTGTTTAACTCCCGCTTTATTGCAATCCTTGCGGTTATTGGTACGCTTGCCGCATCTATAGTAATGTTTCTTGCCGGGACACTTCGAATTTGGACAGGAGTAAAAGAATTTTATTTCAAAATTTGGCAGGCGCCGGTTGTCGAGACAAGTGAGGCAGAACAGGTTCTCGCCCTTTTTGTTAATTCCGTCGATAACTATCTCTTTGCAATGGTACTGCTTATTTTCAGTATGGGCATTTATGAATTGTTCATAAGTGAGATTGATCCTGCAAGCCGCAGGCCGGATACTCGCCCGGACTGGTTGAAAATACGTAATCTTGACCAACTCAAGGAATCACTCGGTAAAGTAATTCTGATGATTCTCATTGTTACGTTTTTTGAAAAGTCCATGCACATGGAGTTCAGCAACCCTCTCGACTTGCTGTACTTGGGAATCGGCATCTTGATGGTGGCAGGGGCTTTGTTCCTGACACATGCGCTGCTGCACAAAGATACAGGTCACGGCTGATTATCCGGTGTTGATTTCTCTGAATCCGGACAAAATTACGGCATTTTTTATCCGGCATCGGAATCAAGCGCAAAAAATCTAAACAGCAAACGAATTACAGAATTGTTGCGCCCTGACCGCGCCCTCACGCGTGAATATCAGTACGGATTCCGCGGCGGCGGCGATGCACTTGTCCATAAGCTCCGCTTCGCTTTCGGAAAAACGACCGAGAACAAAGGAGAGAGTATTGAAGGGCGCTTTGCCGATGCCGATACGCAGACGGAAAAAGTCCGGTGTGCCGAGGCATTGCGCAATGGACTCCACCCCCTTGTGTCCGGCGCTGCCGCCGCCCTTTTTCATTTTCATGCGTCCGGGCGGAAGGTCGAGTTCGTCATGCACCACAAGGATATTTTCCGGGACGATGCGGTAGTAGGACGCTGCGGCGCGCACGGCTTCGCCGCTGCTGTTCATATACGTCAGCGGCTCGGAGAGCAGCCATTCCCTGCCAGGGCCGCCGGCGTCCTCGAAACGCGCTTTCCACAGCGCAAACAGGTTTTTCCGCCCGGAAAGCTTTTGCAGCGCACCCGCTTTCCCGCGGTCCGCAAGCAGGCGTTCCAGCACCATAAAGCCCAAATTGTGACGGGTACGGCTGTACTCCGCGCCCGGATTGCCGAGTCCGACGATGAGGCCGCCTATATCCATACTCAGCCGGTTTCGCCCGCGCCTTCCTCATTCTCGCCCTTGCCGCTTCCGGGCAGGTTGACGGTCAGCACGGCGAAATTGACGTCATAGCGGGCGCGGACGCCTTCGGGCAGGGCAAGGTCGGCGATACGCAATCCCTGGCCCACATCAAGCCCGCTGATGTCCACAATAATCTTTTTGGGCAACGCTGCGGGTTTGCAGAGGATGTCGATGCTTTCACGGTAAATTTCTACTTTGCCGCCGGATTTGACGCCTCTGGCCGTGCCGGTGAACTCAAGCGGCACACTCACCTTCAGTTCCCTGTCCGGGTCTGCGCCGTAAAAGTCAAGGTGCAGGAAGCGGTTGCGGGTAGGATAGTATTCGACATCCCAGATCAGGCAGGGGCGGGTTGTTTTCACGCCGCCGGCGTCAATTTCCAGGTCGAAAACCGCCGTGCGGCCGGCCTGGGCGTACAGTTTGACGAGCTCGGCCTCGTTGACCTGCAGCGTCAGAGCCTTTCCCGTCGCATCATAAAAAACAGCGGGCGTGAACCCGCTTGCGCGCAGGCGGCGATTGGCGTTTTTACCGGTTTTCGCGCGCGTGGACGCGCGAAGTGTGAGCTTGCCTTCCATGGTGTTCTCCTTTGATCCTCAGCCATGACTTGCGCCGTTGCTGACGGAAGGCCGATGTCACGGCCCTGCGGCTTTTAGAGAAAGAGCACGCTGACGGAGGATTCGGTGTGTATGTTGTGTATGCTTTTGGCCAGAAGCCCGGCTACGGAAATCACTTTGAGCTTGGGACAGTTCTTCGTTTTTTCCTCGGTCGGTATGGTGTCGGTGACGATTACCTGACAGAAGTCCGAAGCGTTGATGCGTTCGATGGCGGGTCCGGAGAGGACGGCATGGGTGGCGCAGGCCATGATTTTTTCGGCGCCGTGTTCCAGCAGAACCCGGCCCGCGGCGACCAGCGTGCCGGCGGTATCTATCATGTCGTCGATAACTATGGCGGTTTTGCCCTCAACATCGCCGATGACGTGCATGGCTGAAGCCTGATTGGGCTTGTCGCGGCGTTTGTCTATTATGGCGAGGCCGATGCCCAGACGTTTGGCAAAAGAGCGCGCGCGTTCGACGCCTCCGGCATCGGGCGAAACGATTACCGCGTCGGACGACCAACTGCGCAGGTATTCCAGCAGCACGGGCTGGGCAAAGAGGTTGTCCACAGGCCTGTTGAAATAAGCCTGTATCTGGCCGGCGTGCAGGTCGACGGTGACCAGGCGATCCAAACCCGCCGCTTCAAAGAAGTCGGCAACGGCTTTGGCGCTTATCGGGGCGCGCGGGGTGACTTTGCGGTCTTGACGCGAGTATCCGTAATACGGCACGACGGCCGTCACTCGGCCGACGCTGGCCCGCTTGAGCGCGTCAAGCATAAGGCAGAGCTGCATGATATTGAAGTTTACCGGCGCGCATGTGGGTTGGATGACGAAGACGTCGTCTCCGCGGACATTGTCCCCTATCTCTATGCGGATTTCACCGTCGCTGAACGTGTCGCACAGGGCGGGCGACAGCTTGCATCCCAAGTGGTTGCAGATGGCCGCCGCCAGTGCCGGGTTGGCCGTGCCGGTCAGTATTTTGAGTGTACCTGTCATGGAGGCTCTGAAGCGTTTCATGGCGACAACAGGGTGAACAGGACCGAAACGTTGCGCTGCGGACGGCATCGGTAACGGAGAGCTTTCCCTATCCCAAGCATTCCGCAGCGTCAATAAAAAAAACGGCCGGGGTGTTCACCCGGGCGGCCGACAAAGGACCGCGTCTTTTCAGGAGGTTTGCGCGGCGCGCCGTCGTGCCGGTTGCCGCGCGCGCGGCAGCGGACATTCGCCGGTCAACATGCAGGCGTCATTTTCCGTTATGCCTGCCGGAAACTTCCGAACAGGGGAGGTCGGCGCCACGATTCGAAAAACGGGTTTCTCGTTGTGCAGGTATTCCACGGCCAGGTCTCTGCCGTTGTTTTTGGCGTAATAGAGCGCTTTGTCCGCGCAATCCGTAATGTTTTCCAGCCAGGCGCCGCGCCATTCCGGCGAGGCTGCCGCTATTCCGGCGCTGACGGTGATGTGCAGGCCGCTTTCCACCACGTTGCCGTCGACATCGCGGATGAGAAAATTGAATTGTTTGATGGACTGCCGTACCTGCTCGACGACTTCCGGCAACCGTGATGCTTCGTCGCCGCTCACGACCATGACGAATTCCTCGCCGCCGTAACGCGCGACCAACGCATCGCCGGGCCGGAGCAGGGTGTGCATGCCCTTGGTAATCTGCTTGGCGACGACCACCAGTACCTGGTCGCCGATACGGTGTCCGTGTTCGTCATTGAAGCGCTTAAAAAAGTCTATGTCGAGAATTGCCATATGCAGGGGCCGACCCTTGCCGCGCCATGCCTGTACGGCCTTTTCCATAAATTCGTCAAAGGCCCTGCGGTTGGCGATGCCGGTCAGGGCATCGCTGGCCGCGAGGTTTTCCAGGGAACGAATGTCGTCCGCCAGCAGTTCTTTGACGCGCGCAAAGGATTCGTGCAATCTGTGCGGCTTGTCGGCAATAGAGAACACGTCTTCGACGATGTTCACGGCCGTTTCTTCCAGCGTGTCCAGATCTCCGCTGCGCGTGGAAAGCAGTTTTCGAAATTCCCGCACCATGCCGGCAAGTTCCTGCAGCATGCTTTCGGTTCTTTTTCTGTAAGGCGCCACCATGCAATCCTGGTAGGCGGCGAGTATTTTGTGCAGGTTTTCTTCCGAATAGTCCTTGCTTGCAAATACGGCGGCCAGCAACTCCTGAACGGTGATTTTCTGGACATCGCTGATGTGGGGGTAATCCTTGATCTCCCTGAGAAAAAGGAGCAGTGACCTCCAGCGCATATCACGGGGAACGCCCGCTTTGTCGAACAGTTGCAGAAGCTGCCTGTATTGGTCGATAGATTCCGCCATGGCTGTTCCTTCGGCTGTGCAGGCCCCGCAACATGAGGGGGAGGCGTTCTTGCGTGCCGCGCCGTTGCGCTGCCGTATGTCGGCTCTTAGCACGGCTCATGGTGAAAGTACAGTCCGCCCGGTCGCGAACGGCGCATTCCTCTGCGTTCCTGCGTTATACAGTCGCCGTGCTCGGCGGGACAGCCTTGCGTCGGGAACACAAGAAACACGGGCCGGCGTCACTCGGCAGCTTTTTCCCTGCCTCTGCAGGCGTGGTCCGCAGTCCGCTCTTCCGGCGCCGACCAAGCCGGGAACAAGTTCTGTTCCAAGCCCAAGGCATTCAACACTTTGCCTGCCACATGGTGTATAAGTGCGTCCACATCGCGGGGCTTGTGGTAAAAGGCGGGTGATGCGGGCAGGATGAGGGCGCCCGCCCGCGCCAGAGCCAGCATGTTTTCCAGGTGAACGACGCTCAGCGGCGTTTCCCTGGGGACCAGCACAAGGGGCCGTTTTTCCTTGAGCATGACCCCGGCGGCGCGTTGCAGAAGATTGAAGCTCATGCCGTGCGCCGCACAGGCCAGCGTATGCATGGAGCAGGGCAGAATGACCATGCCGTCGTAGAGCGTCGAGCCGCTTGCAGGCGGCGCCGACATATCGTCGGGGTCATGCAGGCGGACGCCGGTAAAATCTTCCGGTCCGAGACCGCATTCGAGACGCAGAACCTCCGCCCCCCAGCGACTGAACACGGCATGCACCTCACAACCGAGCCGCACTGCCTCTTTGAGCAGCGCGACCGCGTATGCGCCGCCGCTCGCGCCGCTGATGCCGATCAGGAGTTTCATCAATGTTTCCTTTGGATGTGAACCTTCTCTCCGCCGGGAAGATTTACGCCCGGCTCCCGGTGAAGCCGTGAATGCCGCTTCGGCAACCCCTTATTTCAGGAAAAGTCAAGCCGGCCGGCTGCCGGGCAGGATTCATTCTGTGGTCGGGGCCGGTTGCGGATTGCGGCGAATACGGTTGGAGAGCTTTTTCCGGAAACGCGGTATAGTCCTGCCCGGACAGACGGCGGACGCGGCTGACAACCACGGCGCATACTCCCGCCGCGCCCGCATCAAGCAGCGCGGCGGCAGCGGCGCGCAGGGTTGCGCCCGTGGTCAAGGTATCGTCCACAAGCACGACATGTCTGCCGCGCAGCGGGCGGGCGCATGCAAAAGCTCCGTCGACGTTTGCCGCGCGTTCTGAACGGTCGGAGCGCGTTTGCGGGGATGTAGCCCTGATACGCAGGAGCAGATCCGGCCGCATGGGACACCCCAGCGCCGCCGCGGCCGGCCGGGCCAGTTCCAGGGCTTGATTGTAGCCCCTGTGCAGCAGGCGGGTTTTGTGCAAGGGGACGGGCGTCACTATGTCCGCCGGCAGTTCGCGCAGGGCAGGGTGCGCGCTTACAAGCGTGCCCAAAGCCGCTCCGAGGTGCGTTTGCCCGCGGAATTTGAGATCAAGCAGCAGTCTGCGCAACAGTCCCTCGTGTTCTCCGTGAAAAAGCAAACGGCTCCACGGCGGTTTTTCCCTCAGGCACGCCGCGCAGGCGCAGACCGGGAGACGGGGCCAGGCGTACAATGCGCCGCACAGAGGGCAGAAGCCGCTTTCCCTGCGCGCCAGCAGGGCGGCGCAGGCCGGGCAGAACGGCATGAGACCTGCGGCGGCCTCCGCGGAACGGAACACGGACCCGCAGGCAAAGCAGCGCCTCTCCGCGCCCAGCGCCTTCCGGATACCCCGCAGACGGGAACCTATAAAAGCAACAATGCCGTTTTGCGGATTGTTGCCGTGTTGCCTGCCGGCATCGCCGGCCGCGCTTCCCGCTTCAGGAGCATGCTTCACGGCGTTTGCCGCCGCAGACGGTTCATCGCGCCGGAGCATGTCGTTCCGTGGCCCGAAGGCCGAGAAGATCGCGTATCGCCCCGGCGACGGTTCATCGCGCCGGGGCATGTCGTTCCGTGCGGGGCCGTTCCCCTCGCCGCAAGTCCGCTTATGCAGGCTCATAGTGCTCCATGCGGGGCCGCGCCCCCGCCGCAAGGCCGTATGCGTCGATGCGTTCCGCAGCTTCGCGGTCCCGGCACAAAGCGTCGTCTGCATCCAGCCCGTAGAGCAACAAGGGGTCGACAGTTGCGCTGTTCAAGGTTGCAAGCGCGGATTTCAGGCTGAGCAGGCTCCCGGCGAACAGGCGTTTGCCCCGGGGTCGCCCGCCTATGAGGATGATCCGGCACGGGCGTTTGGGGGCGTCGTCACGCAGGCCTCCGTACTCGCGCATGGACCGGAAAACCTGTATCCTGTCCACAAGGGCCTTGAACTGTGCGGGGAGATGATACCAATACACCGGAGACACGAGGCACAGTTGCTCTGCAGCGGCCAGCGCGCCGAAGAGGGTCGTACTGTCGTCGCGGGCGGCGGCCGGGCAGGGGAAAGGGCGCGTATCCGCCAGGGTCCGCAACGACACGGCGGCGCGCCGTGCCTTGAGTTCGCGTGCGGCTTGCACGCATGCATCGCAGGCCGTGCAGGGCGAAACGGCGTAGTCGCGCAGAAAAAGTACCCGTACGCCGCGGTTCGGCGCGCCCGCGCCCGCTTCGGGAACATCGCCGACGGACGGCGCCGCTTCCCGGCCCCTGTCGAAGGCACGGCTGAAAAGGCGGGCTGCCGTGTCGCTGTTGCCGCCGGCCCGCGGACTGCAGGAAAGTACCAGACATGAAGTCGTTTCTTCCGGCACAGTGCGTGTTGCCGGCACGGCGGCTCCCTTCATGCGGATTTCCTTTATGGTCTGAAAAGGCTGTCTTCCGGGAGGCGGCAAGGCCTCCGGTCCGACCGCCCCGGCGGACGGGAGCCGGCCGGGTTGTCCTCTTCATGACGGAGATGTTGCCGGAAAAGTATCCCCGGCTTTGCCGTGCGTCAAGCGGGAATCTCCCTGATTGCCTTGCCTTGCGGCACTCCCGGGGCAAGGCCTTGCCGGCGGTTCCCGGCGGAGAGTGTTGCCGTTTCGGAAAAAAACCGCGCCGGGCAGCGGCTGCACGCGATGCTCCTCAAGCTGCGGCGCAGCCCGCTGACGCCGTTGGTGTGCAGAAACAGCACCGGCGTGCCGAGGCTGCGGCTGTGATTGAGCACTTCGGACTTGGCGCTGTGCGACACCATGCCGGTGAGTACAATCAGCATATCCGGATTCCCTAGTTTGCCGACCAGACAAGATTCCTTCCCGCTGAACACTTTCAGCGTCACTCCGAGTTTTTCGGCCGCCTTTTCGTATTCATGCTTCAGTCTGTCCAGTCCGCCCACAAATGCCGCGCGCATAGCCGTGCTCCGCAACGAGGGAAGACCCCCGATAGTTTGATAGTTTAAACGATAAAAACGATGTGTATAGTAATATTTTACCAGCCGGGGCAAGGGAATTACTTTTTTCACATAAGCTTATATGGTGAAGCCGTGAAAAGCGTCATGATCTGCAAGGGCTATGCCGGCACAGTGGAATACAACGAAGAGGACGCCTGCCTGTTCGGGCGCATAGCAGGAATCCGCGACATCATTACCTATGAAGGGGAAAGCGTAGCAGGTATTCGGCAGGCTTTTGAGGAGGTCGTGGACGACTATCCGAATCATTGCGACGCAACCGGTAAAGAGCCCGATAAGCCCTATTCCGGTAAATTCGTGCTGCGAATCGATCCTTCAGTGCATGCCGAACTTGCGGCCAAGGCATCAGCCGACGGGAAAAGCCTCAACCGGTATATCGCCGACGTATCGGCGCACGCATAATTCCGTTTCTCGATAAAACCTAAATTCCGCAAATTTTTAGCGTAGACGAGTATTCATGCGGGTTTGCGGGTCATGTATACACTAATTATTAGCGAATACACACTTTGCGAAGCAAGTATTCATCAGGGTTCCAGC
>JAITEY010000265.1 GCA_031281815.1 Desulfovibrio sp.
GCGGCATCTCCGCTTCACATCTGCCGTCCGCCCCAGCGGGCCGAAATGCGCGCCAATTCCGCCAACCGCTCGTCCGCGAGCGCGTAAAGTCCCCCGTCATAGGAACCGTCCCCGCGCGCCGTGCCGCTGGGCATGCCGGTCAGTATCTCCATGGCCTCGTTGATGTGACTTACGGCGTAGACGTGGAAACTCCCCGCCCTGACGGCTTCGATAAGCTCCCCCTGCAGAAGGACGTGGCTGAGATTGTCGCGGGGCACGATGACCCCCTGTTCGCCCGTCAACCCGTGGCGTTTGCAGACCTGAAAAAAACCTTCAATCTTGCGCGTGACGCCGCCCACGGCCATGATGCGCCCGTCCTGCCCCAAGGCTCCGGTAAAGGCCAGCGAAAGACGCACAGGCACGCCGGACAGGGCGGAGAGCAACGCGGCCAGTTCCGCTCCCGAGGCGGAGTCCCCTTCTATCCCGAAGTAACTCTGCTCAAAGCCCAGGCTGCCGGTCAGCACCAGCGGCTTGTTGCGGGCGAAAGCGCCCGTCAGGTAGCTTTTCAGAATCATCATGGCCTTGGTGTGTATGGGACCGCCCAGTTCGGCGTCGCGTTCAAGGTCGATGATCCCGCCGGACCCCGCGCCCACCGTGCAGGAAATCTCGTGCGGCAGGCCGAATTCAAAGTCTCCGTAAAAGGATACGGAAAGCCCGTTGACTTTGCCCACCGCCTCGCCGCTGGTGGAAACCTTGATGATGCCGCGGTCGTATTCCTCCATGAATTCTTCTTCCACCAGACTTGAACGGAAGATGCCGGCCTCCAGCGCCCCGCGCAGCGCGGATTCGCCGACTTTCGACCGACCTTCGGCGGCGGCGCGGGCCGATGCCTCGACCATGACCTCGCGCAGCAGGGGAAACTTGAGGGAAAGTTTTTGCTGGTCCCCGCCGAGCCGCGACCCGTAGTCCACCAGTCCGGCCATGGCTTCACGGTCAAAGGGCAGCAGGTCGTCCTCCTCGACGATCCCGTGTATGTGCGTCAGATAGATGCCGATGCCTTCCGCGTCGCGCGGCATGCGGTCCGTAAGATGGGCCTTGATGGAGAACAGCTTGCGGAAACGGTCGTCGGCCGTGAGCAGCATTTCGTAGATGTCCTCCTTGCCCACAAGGATGACCTTCAGGGAGAGAGGTACGGCTTCCGGGGTCAGCCCCTTGGTTCTGCCGGAACTTTCTTCGTCCGATTCCTCCACGCGGGCCGCGCCGGCCCGCAGCGAACGCAGCAGGGCTTCCCAGGCGGCGGGGTGCTGCATGAGGTCTTCCACGCGCAGGACGAGGTAGCCGCCGTTGGCCCGGTGTATGCCGCCGGCCTTGATCAACGTGAAATCGGTGACCAGCGCGCCCATTTCCGATTCGCGCTCTATGCAGCCCATGAGGTTGAACAGGGTCGGGTGATTTTCAAACACGACCGGCGCGCCGGCGCATTCAGCGTTATCCACGAACAGGTTGACGTCGTAGCGCGGCGCGGGCTCATCCTGGGCGGGCGGCTCAAAGGGGTAGGGAGGAGGCTGGGCGCCGGGACGCGCGCCCTGTTGCGCGCCTTGGACGGGCATATCCGGCGGAAACAGGCTTTCGCAGTGTTCCAGGGTATGTTCGCGCAGGTCGTGGAAAAAGCGGCGCAATTTTTTGTGCGCGCCTTTGGGCGCGAATTTCTCCGCCAGCGGGTCCAGGCAATTCTTCAGCACGTCGTCCGCAAGGGCGCGTTCCAGCGTGCGTTCCTGGTCCTGAAAATCCTCTTCGGCCTTGGCCAGTTTACGCAAAAAGGCGCTGACGGGTTCCATGAGGGATTCGCTTTTGCGGCGCAGCTCGGCGCGCACGGTCGCCTCAAGTTCCTCAAATTCCTTTTCGCTCAGGCGTTTGCCCTCAAGCGTGGGGTACAGGGACATGCCGCCGCTGTCGTCCATGCCCACGTTGAACCCGTGCGCGCCGGCCAGGCGGTTCATCTGTTTCAGGAGGCTTTCGCGTCTGCTCTGCAGGGCGCCCAGGAGCACGGAACGGCGTCCGGCGTGCGTGCTGCTCTCCATGCGCCGCGACACTTCCTTGCGGATGCGGGCATAAGTCTTATGCAGGGCGCTTTTGAGCTTCCTGCCCTGTCCGGCGGGGAGCTGCAGGAGCACGGGAGTATCGGGATTCTGGAAGTCATGGACATAGACCAGATCCGGGGGCGTGGTCTCTTTTGCGGCGCGGGGGCCGAGCACGTCGCGCAGCAGCCGGCTGCGTCCGAGGCCGGCTTCGCCGGAGAGGTAGATGTTGAAACCGGCGGCCCGGATGTTCAGACCGAGCTCCAGGGCGTCCAGTGCGCGCTTTTGCGGGCTGTGCCGCGCGCCGCCCGTGGGGATGTCGCGGCTGCTCTTGTAGGGAATCTGTTCCGGAGGGAGGTTGGCGCACAGCGCTTCGGCCGGTTCCGGCATCGGGGAGGGCGCTGTGCGGGACGCCGGGTCCGCAAACTGTCTGCGGAACCGCGCGGGCACGGAACGGGACGGCTTCACAGTCCACCTTCTTGTTGTTCGGCATCGAAAAGTTCGCGCAGGATGTCCGCGCCTCCGGCTGCCGCGACCTGAGCGGCCAGAGCCGCGCCCAGCCCGTGCGCTTCGCGGCGGGGACCGGAAATTTCGCCGCGGACGACGCGCCGGCCCTCCGGGTCGGCGATGAGTCCTTCAAGGCTGAGGACGGCATCGGGCCGGTCCCCGCCGCGCAGCGCGGCCGCTGCGGCCACGGGCGCGCGGCAGCCCGCGTCCAGCCCGGCCAGGAACGCGCGTTCCGCCGCAACGCAGTCGGCGGCCTCCGCATCGTGCAGAACGGAAAGCGCCTCGCGCACGTCCTCCCGGTCTTCGCGGCATTCCAGGGCCAGTGCGCCTTGGCCGGGCGCGGGGATAAACCGCGGCGGGGCGAGCAGTTCCGTGAACGGCGCCTCAAGGCCGAGCCGGCGCAGACCGGCGGCGGCCATGACCACGGCGTCGAAGTCCCCTTGCAGCAGTTTTTTGAGGCGGGTATCCACATTGCCGCGCAACGGGGCGATTTCCAGGTCCGGGCGCAGGGCCTTGAGTTGGGCGGCGCGGCGCAGGCTGCCGGTGCCGACGCGCGCGCCGGCCGGCAGCGCGTCCAGACCGGGCAGGCGCGCCGAAAGCAGCATATCGAAAGGGTTTTCCCGCGCGGGAACAGCGCCCAAGACCAGACCGGGAGGCGGGTCCACGGGCAGATCTTTCATGGAATGCACCGCGATATCCGCGCGTCCGCCCAGCAGGGCTTCTTCGATTTCCTTGACGAACAGCCCCTTGCCCCCTATGCGGTGCAGGGGGACGTCCGTTACCAGGTCGCCCCTAGTCTTCAGCGCGATGATTTCGCAGTCGCAGCCGTGTGCCCGCACCAAAAGGTCGCGCACATATTCGGCCTGCCGCAGGGCAAGCCTGCTGCCGCGCGCGGCTATGACAAATTTTCGCATGGAAGGAGCGTTACCGGCATCCCGCGCAGCTTGAGGCCGTGCAACCGCCGCAGCCGCCTCCGGACGGGGGCGGGGAAGCGCTGTAGTCGTCGTGCGCGCCGGCCGGACGGTACAGGCAGGGTCTGGACATCAGGCGTTCACCGCGTGTGCCCCCGCAACAGGGGCAGGCGGGCGGGTCATCGCCGAAAACCAGTTCTTCAAATTCGCTTGCGCAGTCGGGGCATTGGTATTCGTAGATAGGCATGCTCTGTTCTCCAAAGCGGTATGGACAGCCGGCGCCGGCCCCGCTCACGGCAGTTGCGTGTTGTCCGCCTTGAGCCAGGGCGTCAGCGCGCCGACGTTGTCGAAGAGATAATAATCAGTCAGCCCGCAAAGTAAATGGGTGACCGTGATGTGGATTTCCTGGATCAGCGGGGTGACTGTCGAGTCCACGTTGATCAGGCAGTCGCAGAGGGCGGCGCATTTGCCGCCTCCGTTGCCCGTCAGCCCCAGGCTGTGAATGTCTCCCTCGCGGGCTGCCTCCAGCGCGCGCAGGACGTCGACGCTGTTGCCGGACGTGGACAGGGCAATGAGCAGGTCGCCGGGCTTGCCGAGGGCGTTGATTTGTTTGGCGAACACCTGGTCGAAGCTGAAATCGTTGCCGACGGCCGTCAATATGGAACTGTCGGTGGTCAGGGCCAGGGCGGGCAGTGGAGGGCGATCCATGAGGAAGCGGTTGACGAATTCCGCGGCCATGTGTTGCGCGTCGGCGGCGCTTCCGCCGTTGCCGCAGATCATGACCTTGTTGCCCCGCGCGAGGATGACGGCGATACGCAACGCCGATGCCGCAATCACGCCGGCGTTGGCGGCGAAAAAACGGCGGCGCAGGTCGGCGCCCTGTTCGGCGTATTCAAGTATTCTGACCAGAGCCGGCTCGTCGATGCCGCCGTGCTCGTGAGGCTTTGCGGGCTGCATGCTTTTTCCTCCGAATGCCGGCGCATTTCGTCATTGAAACTATCTATCCCGATGAAATGCTCCCGCGGTGCGAAGCGCAACACAGCAACGCCCGCGGGATCGGCGCAGGCGGGCTTTGCCCGCCGTTAAGCGACAATCTCAAGCGCAAAAGGCTGTCAGACGCAACGCGGCGGCGCAATGCTCTCCGGGCGCTGTACGGGAATCTGTGTACAGGAAACGCCGGGCAAAGGCAAATGTCCAGCGGACGTCGGGGCGCTCTTTCCGCGCACACCGTAAAAAAGATTCCTGATTACGCACTAAAATTAGCCCTTGATATGTCCTTGGCTTTTGCTGTCCGCCAGAGTCCGGACCGCTTGCAACAGGTCGTTGACCGACGAATGCCAAGAGCGGATCATACGCCGCATGAGCCCGACATCTTCAGACTTGGCGAGCAGGCCGAGAATCGGTACCCCGCAACCATAAGCCGCGCCTACCTCTGCCCAGGCGTCACATCCCGACGGCCCGAGATAGACGACCAGATCACAGCCCTTCACCGACAGCGAGCAAAACTCAAATACGCGTTTTCCTTCATCGGAGCGTATAAAGCGCTCCAGATCAAGACGGGATAAAAAGGCTTCTTCCGGCCGGCCTTCGCGCAACCAGGACAAAATCTCGTGACCCTCGGTTTCCAGAAGTTCTGAAAGCATTTCCACAGCGTGCTGATGTTTCCATGAGGCGGCGATATATATACGCATAGAATGTTCCTTCTCGGTTGCCTTGTCCATGTCTGCAGAAAGTTTGTTGACGTTGTCAAGATCGGCTCCAAGAAAACCGGAACCGCTGCCGCGGTCCCTGAATTCATCAAGCAGGTCTACCGCTTCGAAAAGAACATCGAAGGGAAACCTCCCCATGTCGTCCTCTTGTCATCGGACGGAAAAATCGGCTCTTCTCAGGCTCGCCGGGCGGTGCAAGAGCGAGCGCCTGCCTATACTCCCTCATCGAAACGGCCAAAGCCGCCGGACTGGAACCCTATGCCTACCTTGTCAGGCTCTTCGCAGAACTCCCCTACGCCAAAAATGGCGATGACCTGCATCGCCTGCTCCCGTTTGCTGGAAAACGGGAACCTTCCTGATCTGCCCTCTGCATATCTACGAAATAAACCCTACCTCGACAAGAGGCAGCGATTCTCATTTTGGCCTTTCATGTTTTTTATGGTTGAGGAAAGAAGAGGGTAGGAACTTTGCGTATATCCTAAATTCCGCAAATTTTTAGCGTAGACGAGTATTCATGCGGGTTTGCGGGTCATGTATACGCTAATTATTAGCGAATACACACTTTGCGAAGCAAGTATTCATCAGGGTTCCAGC
>JAITEY010000260.1 GCA_031281815.1 Desulfovibrio sp.
AAATCACCAGAGGTCTGCGCACCCCGTCCTCCGGCAACGCAACCCTGTAACAGTCTCGAAGGAACGAAGGGCGCGCGGCTACGCCGCCCGGACCGACACCCTGCCCGAAGAACGTAGGATTTATCGCTTTGGAAAAGAACATGCCCGTATCACCGGCTCCGCTTGAACCCGCGGCTACGCATCCGCCGCGCCCGCGTCCACAGCTTGCGCCGTGCCCGCCGCCGAGGGGGTTTGCAGAGAATTTTTACTCCTGTCCGCGTCGGATGTAAACAGCATGGAAAATTCGCCGCTTTCGTCCGCAGTCAGTTCGAGCACGGGCGGCAGGGCGACCCCTCCGGACATTTTTTCAAGGATGGTCTGCGCAAGCTGGGGAAGCACATTCGCCGCCAGGATATGCTCAATGTTGCGCGCGCCGGAATCCACATCGCGGCAACGCGCGACTATGGTCGCAACCACGGCATCGGAGCAGCGCAGGGCAATTTTGTTGTGCCGCATAAGCCTGTCGCCCAGAGTATCCAGCTTCATGCGCGTGATGCTTTCCAAAGCCGCCGCATCCAGGCCGCTGTAGGGCACTATGGTCATGCGCGCCAGCAGAGCGGGCTTGAAATGCGCGACAAGCTCGGGGCGTATCAGGGTTGTGAGGTCCGCGCCGCGCACGGGCTTTTCCCCACCCGACGCCTCCTGTATCGTAGACGATGCCAGATTGGACGTCAGAAGAATCACCGTTTCGGAAAAGGAGGCTTTTTTGCCTTCCCCGTCCGTCATCACGCCCTTGTCGAACACCTGATAGAAGAGATTCAGCACGTCGGGATGCGCCTTTTCCGCCTCATCCAGGAGAATGACGCTGTAAGGACGCTGACGTACCGCCTCCGTGAGCAGCCCGCCCTCGCCGTAGCCCACATAGCCCGGAGGAGAGCCGATAAGGCGGGAAACCGTATGCCGCTCCTGAAATTCGCTCAAATTGATGCTGACGACGTTTTCTTCGTTGCCGAACAGCAAATCCGCAAGGGCCAGACCGGTTTCCGTCTTGCCCACTCCCGAAGGCCCGACAAGCAGGAATACCCCCAGGGGCGCTTCGGGGTTGCGCAGCCCGGCCTTGCCGGCTTTGATGACCCGGCTTACGGCCTCCAGTGCTTCGTCCTGTCCCTTGATGCGTTTTTGCAACTGCGCGGCGAGGTCCGCAATCAGGCTCGCCTGTTCGCGGGCCACCTTGCCGACGGGTATGCCCGTCCAGTCCGACACCACCTGCGCCACGACATCGGGCGTGACCTCAACGCTGACCAGGGGGTCGCTGCCCTGCGCCGCCTTCAAAGCGGCTGTTGCCTCGTGCAGGGCGGCCTTCAGCGCGGCCGCGTCCTGCGCGGCAGGCGCGGTCGACGCGGCGGTGCCGCCCTGTCCTTCCGCCGGGAAGACCGCATCGGGCGCACCGGGCATCTTGAGCGTTGCGTCGTAGGCGGCGCGCGCCTTGATAAGGGCCTCGGCCGCTTCGCGTTCCTTGTTCCAGCGCCCGGCCAGTGCCGTCGCCCTGTCGCGCAGCTCGGCTGTTTCATCGCGCAGGCGTTGTATGGTTGCCTCATCCACCGGGGCATCGTTGGCCTGATCGCGCTCAAGCGCCGCCGACTCGCGCTCACGCGCCTGCACGGCGCGCTCCGTGTCTTCGAGAACGCCGGGTTTGACGCTGAGGCTCATTTTGACCTTGGCGCAGGCGGTATCCATGAGGTCTACGGCCTTGTCGGGCAGATAGCGCCCGGTGATGAAACGGTGCGACATTTCCACGGCAGCGGTCACGGCGTCATCGCGGATGAGCACGGCATGCGCGGTTTCGTAGCCTGCGCGCAGGCCGCGCAAAATCAGCGCGGAGGACCGCAGGTCCGGCTCACCGATGTCGACGAGTTGGAAACGGCGCGCAAGGGCGGCGTCCTTTTCGAAGTATTTCTTGTATTCCTTCCAGGTAGTGGCGGCGCAGGTGCGCAGCTCGCCGCGCGCCAGGGCGGGCTTGAGCAGGTTGGCCGCGTCCGAGCCGCCCGCCTGCCCGCCCGCGCCCACAAGCATGTGCGCCTCGTCGATAAAGAGAATGACGGGTTTGACGCTGCCCTTGATTTCGTCAATCACGCCCTTGAGCCGGCGTTCAAACTCGCCCTTCATGCCCGCGCCGGCCTCCATAAGCCCCATGTCCAGGGATTGCAGGGAAACGCCGAGCAGGCTCCGCGGCACGTCCCCTTCCACGATGCGCTTGGCGAGACCTTCAATGACCGCGGTTTTGCCCACGCCCGCCTCACCCACGAGAATGGGATTGTTTTTGCGCCGCCGCGCGAGAATCGTCAAAATAGTGCGCAGTTCCGCATCGCGCCCGAAAACGGTGTCGATCTTGCCCGCCCGCGCTTTGGCCGTGAAATCCTCGCAGTATCGGGCGACAAAACCCTGGGGTGCGCCGCCGGCCGCGGCAACCCCGCCCGCCTCGTCACTCACCGTATCCGGCGCGTCCGGCGCGTTTTCGCAGGAGTTCCCGGTGAGCATGAAAAAATTGCGCGTCGCCTCGTCGCGGTTGACTTCCGCAAAAGCCGGCGCCTGTGCGCTCTGCGCGTAGTAGCCGGGCCGCTTGGCATAGGCAAGCAGCACAGCCCCGGAACGGATGACGGTCTGCTTGAGGTCCACCGAAGCAATGAGCCAGGCCGTTTCCAGAAGCTCAATCAGCAGCGGGGAAAAGCCCGGTCGGGCGGAATTGCCGCTCTTGAAGGCGTCCAGCGAACGGGTCAAGCTTTGAATTGCCGCCGCGCGGTCCACACCGTAGTGCCCGATCAGCAAAGCACTATCCGCATCCTTGTTTTCCAGGTACTTGAGCAGAAAATGCTCGGCCGCGACTTCATAGTGCGTTCTGCCGACAGCCAGTCCGGCCGCATCGTACAACGCGCGGGTGCAGAAAGCATTGCATTTCTCAAGCAGACTCTTGACGTCTACGCCGGTCATGGCTTCGCCTCTCTGAAAAAACGGGGAGTGTTGCTCCCCGTTTTTTCATGATGTATGTATGGACTGTGGAACGACGTTATGCCTTCCAGTCGTCTACGAATTCGATATTGCCGTCGTTGTAAGTCCAGGTAATCTTGGAATAGGTAAAGGAAACATCTTCCATGTCGCTGTAGGGTTTGTTGTCCGGCAGGAAGGTCAGAGGAGTGAATTCCTTCAGGTTCACCACAATGGCTTCCTCAAGCTTGATGGTGAAGTATTTTTCTTCCGTACCGTCCGCTTTGATGCGGTACTGATCGAGGGTCACCGTCAATTGTTCACCGGTGCAGCAAGCTTTGAAGAGTTTGGGACTGGCATTGTCTTTGTGCTTGGTGACGACGAAGGGATGGTGAATGCGCTGTCCCGTCGGCAGGCCGGTATGTGTATCCTTGGGAATCTCGACATTATGATCAATCGCGTAGACGATTATTCTGTCTTTCTTGTCCCCGCCCTGCGGGCAATCGCCCTTGATTTCCTGCTGGCTCTTGCCTTCAACTTTAAGGTATGCCGTCAATGCCATGGTACATCTCCTTTTACATTTTAGAGTGGATAAGAAAATTATTCCTTGTCGAGTTTGCCGACCAACGACAAGGTAAAGGACGACCCCATATATTTGAAATGGGGACGGGCTTTCAAAGTTACCGAATACCAGCCGGGTTGTCCCGCCACATCATCAACCTCTATATGAGCCATGCGCAGGGGACGTTTGCTGCGCGTGACCGGATCGGGGTTATCCATTTCGGTTACATACTGGCTGAGCCATTTGTTCAATTCCCTTTCGAGGTCGGCGCGTTCCTTCCACGTTCCGATGTTCTCGCGCTGAATGACCTTGATGTAGTGGGCCAGACGG
This sequence comes from Desulfovibrio sp., assembly GCA_031281815.1. Lineage (GTDB taxonomy): Bacteria > Desulfobacterota > Desulfovibrionia > Desulfovibrionales > Desulfovibrionaceae > Frigididesulfovibrio. Next base: position 3,854 of record JAITEY010000260.1, read on the forward strand.
TTCATAATCATCATGTAGGGCAATTCCGTGGAGAGACGGAAATTGGTTTCGGCCTCCTTGCCTTCGGGGGTGTTGGGGAACACCTTCGGGGCCTGACAGGAATCGGCCGAGAAAAATGCCGCGTTGTCCGAGCCCTTGCGCATGGTCAGAGCGATGAAGCCTTCTTCGGACAGTTCGTATTCGCGGCGTTCGGAAATCAGCACCTGCGTCGGTATTTTGGTCTGGGTCTGGCCCATGGATTCAAAATGGTACAGGGGCAGGTCTTCCACGGCGCCGCCGCCTTGGGGGCCGATGATGTTGGCGCACCAGCGATACTTGGCGAAGGAGTCCGTCATGCGGGCGGCCATGGCGAAGGCCGCGTTGCCCCAGCAAAAATCTTCCGTCTTGCCGGCGTTCTCGGTGAAATTGAAGCTTTTGACCGGCACGGTGTCTTCGCCGTAGGGCAGGCGCAACAGGAATTTCGGCAGGGTAAGGGCTACGGAACGCGCGTCTTCAGACTGCCGAAAGGAACGCCATTTGTCGTAGAGCGGGCCCTCGAAAATGCTGTGCAGGTCTTTCAGGTTGGGCAGCCCTTCCCAGGCGTCGAGGCCGAAAAAACTCTTGCCGGCGGCGGCGATGAAGGGCGCATGGGCCATGGTGCTCACCGAGGCGGCGTACTGCAGGAGCTTGAGGTCCTGCGGACCGGGGCCGAAGTCGTAGTTCGCCACGACCGCGCCCACGGGCTGTCCGCCGAACTGCCCGTATTCCGCTGTGTACAGATGTTTGTACAGGCCGGATTTCACCACTTCCGGGGCATCCTCAAAGTCGGCGAGAAGGTCGTCCTTGGAGACGTTCAGCATTTCGACCTTGTTGTTTTGCCGGAAGTCCGTTTTGTCCACCAGGTATTTCAGCGACCGCCACGAGGATTCCACCTTGCGGAATTCCTCGTTATGCATGATCGCGTTGACCTGAAGGGAAATCTTTTTATCCACCTCGGCAATCATGTCGTCCACAAGATTGGGGGAAATCTTGGCTTCCGGCTTGACGACGACGATTTCTTTCAGAAAAGCCTGCAAACCCGCGCGTGTGACTGAATAGCCCACGTCATTCGGCTTGAGTTTGGATGCCTCTATGATTTCGTCCAGAAGGTTGGGAGCCGCTTCAGCGGCGGTTTGCGCGTTTTCCGCCTGTTCCTGGGACATCGGTACAGTCTCCGGTGGTTGTTGTGTATTTCCCGGCGTCTCGGCTATCCTTGCTTATGAGCATCATCGGCCGGTTCGTCAAGACCGAGCGCGCTGAGAAGTTGCGATCTGGCCGCGTCGTCCTTGACCACTTCCTGCACTTTCTTGCGGAAATCGGGGATATTGGACAAGGGACCCTTGAGGGCCTTCAAGGATTCGCGCAGCTTGAGCAGTTGCGCGAGTTCCGGCACCTGGGCCGCCACGGCGTCCGGCTCGAAGTCCTTCATGCTTTGGAAAGAGAGCTTGACGGGCATGTCGACGTCTTTTTCGTCGGTCAGCTTGTTGTCTACGTTGATTTCCAGGCCGACATTCTGCGCTTTCAGCACGTCGTCGAAATTGTCCTTGTCCACGGACACGGGCGTGCGGTCTTCCAGAGGCCGGTCATCGGGCTTGTTGGTGAAATCGCCGAGCACCATGACCTTGAAGGGAAGTTCCACCTCTGCCTGGGCGTCCCCGGTAGCCGGCTTGTACACGATATTGACGCGCTCTTTGGGCGCCACGGAACCTTCTTTTGTCATGAACCTTTCCTCGCGGTTACAGGATGGAAAAGAGCCGCCGTCCGCGCGTCGGCCCGCTGTGGGCACGCTGCCCGGCTCGGGGGCAATGCGCGCACGTACGCGACCGGGCGGCCCGGTCGATCAGCCCAGGGTGAGGACGGTGGCCTGGCTGGGGGCAATGCAGGCGCCCACGGAATTGGGCAGCACGGCCAGGCAGTTCTGCCCGGTCACGCTCGTCAGCCGTTGCGCCGGCGCGCCGCCGACCATAATCGTAAAGCAGCCCACATCGTACGAAGTCTGGCCGGACATCATGTGGGAAACCGCGCCCAGCAGCACTCCCGCCTCATCGCCCATGCTGACGAGTCCTTTGGACATCATGTTCAGCGCCGGCGTGCATTCCACAAGCACATTGGGCACCACGGGCGCGGTGGCGGCACTCAAGGCGGTGTTGGGATAGGGCATGGGCACGACGGCCGGTCCGACGGGAGTGAGGCACACGTCCGGAAAAGCCAAGTCCGTTCCCGGTCCCATACTCAGCATAAACATTACACACCGCCTCTTGTTTCAACCGAAGACGTCAGCACTTTATGTCTCATCGGATACATCGCCTCTTTTACAGCATGCATCGCTTCTTTTGCCTCAGCCGAGTTGAATCAGTTTGGCATCGGTGCGGGCTGTTTCTTCCGCCAGGGTGAGCTTGTTTTTGCTCATCACCGTGACGGTGTCTTCCGCGAGCAATGTCGAACTTCCGGCCCGCGTTTCATCTTCGCCTTCCACCATACGTCGCGACGTGCCGAGGCATTGTGTAAGTGAGGCAAAAACGGACAGAGCGGACTTACCGAAGCTGTACAGCGTGCTGCAGCAGATGTCAATGGAGTTTGCGACGCTTTTGACGGAAAGGGCGCGCAGGTCGCAGTTTTGCGCCGCCACGCCGAGTTCCTCCGTGTGCAGACGCATGTTCCGTCCGCTTTGCAGGTTGAGGCTGTCCGCGCAGCGCAGGGTCAGGCTGCCGGGGCATTCCAGGGTGCTGTGCGCCGGCAGGCTGAGGCGGGCGTCGCCTGCGCGGAACAGCACGGCGAGAACGACCTGCGTCTCGTCTTCCAGGCAGGCGAGGAGCACCGTGTCGCCTTTCTGCGGTTGCAGGAGGCAGCTTGCGGCGGTACGGGCCGTGTACGCCCTGTTGCCGCAGAGTACGCGCAGGGCGGGAACGCGGGTATCGGCCGCATCCGCGGCATCGGCGGCCGCGTCCAGTACTTTGCCCGTCACAAGGCGGGCGTCCGCGGCGGCATAGAATTCTGCTGTCTGGGCCATGATATTTCCTTGTAATGAGGTTGCCGTATTCCGGTAGTGCTGCGGTTTTGTTGCGGAACGGCGTATTGACGGTGTCGCGTTGTTTTTTCTACAGAAAGTGCCGGTCCAATGCAAGGCCGTAATTTCTCCGCTCCCCGATCGGGAAAGACGCGCTTTCACGGTTGAATCGCCCTAAGATTGATGCTCCGCACGGCGGAGTTCCTCCTCTTTTCCTTCAAGGTCGGTGCGTTTCAGGTTCGCGCCTTCAAAGCCGGTGTCGCCTATCACCATGTCGCGGAGATGCGCGGCGAAGAGTACGGCCCCGGCAAGCTCCGCGCCCGTCAGGCGGCATTTGCGCAGCGCGCCGTTGCGCAGGTCCGTGCCGGACAGGTCGGCGCCGGACAGGTCGCACTTGATGAAACGGCAGCCTGTCGCCTTCAGCCCGTCCAGGCGCGCGCGATTCAGATCGCAGTGCGTGAACAGGGCGTCTTCAGGGCAGGCGCCGTAAAAATCCGCTCCGACAAAACGGCTCATGCGCAGGGAGGCCTCGCGCAGGTCCGCCCCGGAAAAATCCGCGCCGGAAAAATCCGCGTCCCCGTCCGTGCGGAGCTTGCGCAGATTCGCCCCGGCAAAGGACAGGCCGGCGCAAAACGCCCCCTGGAAGAGGCATTCGTTCAGCACCGCATCCTCAAAACGCGCCCCGTCGAGCAGGGTTTGCCGGAACAGGCATTTGAAGGCGCGCATTGTGCGGAAATCAGCTCCGGCGGCCCGCGTCCCGCCGAACGCGCTCAGGGAGAGCTTCGTCTCTCTGAAGCGCGCTCCCGTGAGGTCGGCCTTGTCGAAGGAGCAGAGCGTTATGTCGGCGTTGTCGAAAATTGCGCCCGCAGCGTCGCATTCACCGAACGTCGTCAGTTCCATGGACGCGGACGTGCAGTCCCCCTTGCGCAGCACGGCCTTTTGCAGCACGGCCTGCATAAAGCGCGCTTCGCGCAGGTCGGCCCCCGTAAAGTCCGCCCCGTCCGCAACGGTGAACGTGAAATTCGTCCCCCGCATGACGCAGCCGTTGAATTTCGTGCCGGTGCAGACGGCGTGGCTCAGGTCCGCGCCGGAAAAGTCCAGGCCGGACAGGTCGAGTCCCCGGAGGTCCCTCCGGGCCGGATGCTGCCCGGCGGCCCGCATGGCCTGCACTTCCCCGCGGGTCGTTTTTTTCATGTCGTTCGGGTCCATGCCCGCGGCAGAGAAGGCGGCCTTGACGTCTTCCGGCAGGTCTCCTTTGCCGAGGGCGGCGAGCTTTGCCCCGCCTTCCGCGCGCAGTCGGTCCAAAGGCGCGAGTTGTTCGCCCAGCCCGCGGATGTTCTCCACAGCCTTGTCGAGGGCGGCCGACAGTTCGGCGCGTCCTCCCGGGGGAACGGCGACGGGCATTTTTGCCTTTAAGTCCTCAATCTGCGAGACGGCCTGCTTGACCGTTTCGGCAATGCTCACCGGGCCGGGCGGAGGCTTGAGCCTGGCGGCTTCGGCAAAGGCGGCTTCGACCTCGGCAAAGACTTTCCGGGGAGCATCCGTGCGCTGCAGGACGGCGAGCGTCCGTTCCTTTGCCTTGGCCGATTCCCGGGCAAGCAATGTTTGCGGGTCGGGGAAATGCGCCCGTATCTCGTTGATCAGGGTATTTATGCGGCCCTGTATCTCTTCTTTCGAGGGCAGGGGCAGGTTCGGGATAAAGGGTTGCGGCGGCCCGTCCCCGGGGGACTGGGGGCCGGAGAAGTCGTGCCTGCGGGCGCTTTCAGGCGGCAGCAGGTCAAGCAGCAGAGGACGCAGGCGCTTTCCCTGCCCGGCCAGGGTCAGGACGTGGGGGCAGCCTTCCGGGAGGTAGAGAGGGAGGGCGGCCGGGCAGGCCGCGGCCCACGGCGCGAACAGGGCTTTGCCCTGCGCTCCCGGCGGCAGGATGACGAGCAGGGGCAGTCCGCCTTCGGCGGGCAACAGGGGCGGCAGGTCGGGGACGGCCGCGAGGGCGGCCGGGTCCGAGGCGACGACGATACGGCAGAAATCGCCGGCTTCCTGCTCGGCGAAAAGCGCGGACAGATCTTCCGGCGCAACGCATACCGCTTCGTCCGGACAGGAGGCCGGCAGGGAGAGGGGGCGGGTGTCGGAGCCGGGGACGAGAAACACGGCGGCGGCGTCCGCGCCGGGACCGTGCAGCAGTTCGGCATCCGGCGCGTTCCGGTCGCCGAGAGGATAGATGCGCAGGGCGACGAGCGCCTTGCCGTCGAAACGGGGCACACAGAGGCCGGCGGGCAGGGTGAAGGCGGGGCCGGGCGGCAGCCCCCAGTCCTCGGGCTGTTCTTCCCGCGCCTCGGCGGCGTAGCCGATCCAGGCGTTGTCCGGGGTTTTTTCCTCAAAGCCCAAGGCGACGAGGCGGGCGAGGAGGGCATCGTCGCGGCGCAGGGCGCGGCGCGCGGCGATGAGCAGGGCAAAGCCCCTGTCGTGCCGGGGATTGACGGGCCGCGGCTTGTCGAGCAGACCTTCGGGAGTAAACGCGTCCAGTCCGACAACGGCTGCCCGTATCGTTTGTCGCGGTTGCGGACCGTCCGCCGGACCCGCTTTTGCCGGTATGTCCGGGGCGTCCTGCAGGCGCAGGCGCGCATCGGCAAGTGCCTGCTTTGCCTGCCGGTTCGCCTCGTCCAGGGATGTTTGCGCGCTTTTGAGCACGCGCTCCAGGTTCTTTTCCTGCTCGTCCAGGGAGGCGCGCATGCGGGGGAAGATGGAGAGGTCGAAGCCGACAAGGTGGCTGAACTGTTCGCGTTGCGCGAGCATCTGCTTTTCCAGCGTGTCCAGAACGGCGCGCGAGGAGGCGACGGTTTTGCCGGCGGAGTCGGCCATGTCTCCCAGGCTCAGGGGCATGACCGGACGTTGGCCGAAAAAATCCTTTTTGATGTTTTCAAGCATTTTCGGCAGATCGCGCGCCGCCTTGACGGCTTTGGACGTTGCCGCCTGCGCCTTGACAAAGGGGGCGGGGTCTGTCTGCACGGCGGGGAGGATGCGCTTTTTCTGCTCCTCAAGATAGTATGCCGGGGTTTTCGGGGCTTCCTGAGGTTTTTCCGTGACGACATACACGCGCAGGACATCGTCCATTTCATCGTCGACAACAGGCAGCAGACCGCGGCGCAGGACAAAGGCCCCCATGAGATCGGGCAGCAGCCAGACCGTGTCCGCGCGCAGCGTTACTTCCCGAAATATGCCCGGTTGGTCGAGGTCCTTGGCATAGGGCAGAGGACGCCGCGCATCCTGCGCGGACCCGGAGGCGGAGGCGAAGGGAGTGAAATTTTCGGCCGTGGTCACGAAGGCGCGGACGCGCGCGCCGGGCAGGCGAGAGCGGATATGCGGGTACTCGTGGCTCATGCCGATGATTTCCAACTCTTCGTCTCCACGGAAGAAAGGCGCGTCGCCGTTTGCGTCCGGGGCGCCGGGTCGCGTTGCGAGGCGTTGCGCTGTCTGGGCCGAGTAAAAGAAATCCGGATTGAGGTCGTCGGGATAGGTGAGCAGGCGCGTTTCCAGCCGATGTTTGTCGTAGGTGCCGGACAGGGCGCGCCGTTCGGGTGCTGCGACATCCATCGGGAAAGGGCAGACCGGGCGCGGCATATCGGCGCCGGAAAGGATGAAATGCTCCGGGTCTTCCAGGTTCGGGGCCTGTTGCGACGG
>JAITEY010000276.1 GCA_031281815.1 Desulfovibrio sp.
TCCCGCCGGGTTTTTTGCCTGCGGCCGCGGCGCGGGCGCGGTCCTGTTCGTTCGGATAGGAAATGCCGAGATTTTTATGGTATGCGCTGCGCGCATTCTTGCCGTCAATCCGGTAACGGCCCTCCGGCGTGCGTTTGTCGCCCTCGTATTGCTTGTGTCCTACGGGGTTTTCGCCGAGCGCCGTCAAGTATACGCGCACGGCTTTGCCTTGCGCGAACGCGGTGAGTCGCCTGCGGCTTTTTTCCAAAAGGAGTTTGTCGAAGCGCAGGGATGCGGGCAACGGTCCCTGCGGATAGGCTTCCGAAACGTCGAGTTCGGGCGGGCCGCCCGCTTCCCCGGCGTTTTTTTTCGCTGCGGGCGGTATCCGTTCTCCGCCTGCGGGGGTAAGCTTCATAACCGCGAGTACAAGCATTGCGCACAGGACGAGCAATCCCGGCAGGAGGAGCATGCGCGGTATGCGCCTCTTTTTCGGATAGCGGGGTCTGATGCCCGACCTGTACAGCATGGATCCCTGCTTGCCCTGTTTGCCGTATGGAAGTAGCGTACCGTTGCCGTTACAAGTATACATGGAGTCGGCAACGAAAGAAAGGCCGCAGGCGGTCGGAGGCGCGGGTATGCGCACGGTATTTTACGTCCCTCCCTTGAGGAAAATGAGCGGCGGTCTGGCCAATATCTATGAGACCGCCCGTGATGTGCGGGCTCTGGGCGGCGAGGTCGCGCTTTGCGGTCCGGACAGGTCCGTTCCGGGTTTGGAGGAAGCCTGCGGGGAGGGGGCGACGTTGCTGTCTCCGGGCAGCCGCCTGTCGCCTTCGGACCTGTGGTGCGCCCCGGAGAGTTGGCCTTCGGGGTTGCACGCGGGCACGGCATCCGGGGCGCGGGTGCTGGTGTATGTGCAGAGTTGGATTTTCATGCTCAAACCGCTCCCCGGCGGCGTTCCCTGGTCGCGGCTCCCTTTTTCCTATATTGCCGTATCCCGGCCGGTAACGGAATTTTTGCGGCGGGTACACGGCATCAGCTGCCGGGATGTGCTTCCCCCTGCTGTCGACGATGTTTTTTTCCGCGATCCGGAGCGACCCGGCGATCGTGTGCGTATTGCCTGGATGCCGCGCAAGAACAGGGCACTGGGGGAGAGCATCCGGCACATCGCCGGGCATATGCTGGCCCGCGAGGCGTCGGCGCCCCGTGTGGAATGGGTGGAAGCGCACGGATTGCGGCGTGAAGCCGTCGCGGACATTGCGGCGACCTGCCGCATTTTCCTCAGCAGCGGTTTCCCGGAAGGTTTCGGGCTTGCCCCTCTTGAGGCCATGGCATCCGGCTGCGTGCCCGTCGGGTTTACAGGGTTCGGAGGCTGGGAATACATGCGTCAGGCGCGCATACCGGGAGAACGGGTCGTTGAGGCGCCGTTCGCGTATGCTCAAGGCGATGGGGACATCGGGAACGGCTTCTTTTTTTCGGACGGGGATGTTTACGCCGCCGGGCTGGGTCTGGCGAAAGCGGTCATGCTGTCGGCGGAGCAACCGGAATTGTGGGCGGCGATAAGCGCGCGCTGCCGGGAAACCGCCTTGGGATACACGCGGGCCGCCCGGCTGAAACAGGTCGAGCGTATTTTTTTGTCCGGACGAGGCCGTCAAGAGGGTTGAAAAAGGCGGATTGCTTCGGTAAGGCATGCGCATCGTCCGAACACGCCGCATTGACCGGCATTTCACCTGATGTATCCGGAATCCGTAATGTACTATATTGAAAGCCCTTCCACGGACCCGCATTTCAATCTGGCCCTGGAGCAGTATATCTTCGATGCGTTGGACAAGGCGCACGACTATTGCATGCTCTGGCGGAACCGCAACGCGATTGTCGTGGGCAGGTTCCAGAATACGGCGGCGGAAATCAACGCCGCCTATGTGAAAAAGCACGGCATCAGCGTGGTCAGACGGCTTTCGGGCGGCGGCGCCGTCTACCACGACCTGGGCAACGTCAACTTCACCTTCATAGTCCGACGGGGAACTCCGGGCGCTTTCGATTTCGCCTCGTTCTGCGGGCCGGTGGTCGCGGCGCTGGCTTCTTTGGGCGTACGGGCGGAAATCAGCGGCCGCAACGACATGACCATAAACGGCAGGAAATTTTCCGGCAACGCCCAGTACTACAAGCGGGGCAGGGTCATGCACCACGGCACGATTCTCTATGACTCCGACCTCTCCGTTGTCGCCGAGGCCCTTGTCGTGCCCGAAGACAAGTTCGCCTCCAAGGGCATAACCTCCGTCCGCAGCCGTATAACCAACGTCAAAGAGCACATGTCCGCGGACATTCCTGTGGAATGCTTCATCGCGGTGCTGCGGGAGGCCCTGATCCGGGAAAACCGCATGTTTCCCTACGCATTGTCCTCCGAAGACCTGCAGGGCGCCTCAGCCCTGCAACACAAGGTGTACGATACCTGGGAGTGGAATTACGGCGCGTCCCCGGCCTACAACATCCGCAAGGAGCAACGGATCGACGGCTGCGGCAAGCTGGAAATCCATATGAACGTGGAGCGGGGCGTGATCACCGACATCGCCTTTTTCGGCGACTATTTCGGCCGCGAAGATTCCAAAGGGCTTGCGGACCTGCTCCGCGGCCGCCGCCTGGAAAGGGCTGAACTGGAAACGGCATGCGCCGGAGCGGACATCGGCGTATACTTTCATAATCTGGACGTCGTCCGTTTTCTGGATATTCTTCTGGAGTGACCGCAAACAGGAACCTGCCGCCGTGTTGCTTCGCTCCTTCCTGCAGGCAACGGCAGGCGTTTCGCCGGCATCCGTAACGGCGGGGGCAAAGGCCGATGTGTTCCTGCGGATATTCCCTTCAGCGGATGTGTTCCTGCGGATATTCCCTTCAGCGGGGGCGCAGGGAGGGGTTTTCTTCGCCTATGTCGGTGTAGATTGCGGCCAGAGCTATGGAATAGTCGGCCCGCGCCCCGGCCAACGACGCCTCGGCTTGGGACAGTTTGGCCTGGGCGTCCAGCACGTCGGTCATGGTCCCGACCTGACGGCGGTAACGGGCATCGGCCATGCGGTAGGCTTCCCGCGCCTGTTCCACGGCCGCCTGCGCGACTTTGATGCGTTTGGCGGCTTCGCCCATGGCCAGGATGCGTTCCTTGACCATAAAGCCGACTTCCTGCTTCAAATTTTCGGCTTCAAACCTGAGCCTTGAGCTTTCGTGCCGCGCCTGCCGGGTATCGAAAAGGGTTTTGCCCCATTCGAAAAGCCGCCACTCGGCGCTCACGCCCACGGTCCATTCGTTGAACCTGTTGGTGATGTTGGGACTGCCGGACACGGAACCGCTGTTTCCTCTGCTGCCCCAGGCTCCGTAGGCGTCTATGCGCGGATACCAGCCGCTTTGCGCCTTGGTGACGTCCTGCTCGGCGATACGGACGGATTTTTCCGCTATAATCAAATCAGGACGTTTTTTGTAGGCCGTCTGCAGACATTCATCCAGAGTTTTCGCAAAGGGAACGAATTCCGGCGCACCTTTGTATTCCGCGTCGGCGTCGATGGGCAGACGGAGCAGGGTGTTGAGCCGGGCTTTCTGGGTTTGCACGGCGTTTTCCGCAATCAGCAGGGCGCTTTCCGCCGAGGACACGTCCACCTCGGCTTGAAGCACGTCGATGCG
>JAITEY010000083.1 GCA_031281815.1 Desulfovibrio sp.
CCAAACAAACCCGAAGCGGAACTTCTGGCCGGCGTGAGCGCGGCGACGTCTTCGGACCTGCGTCCTCTCTTGGATCGCCTACATGCCCTCGGCGCGCGCGCCGTGCTGCTCAAGGGCGGACACTTCGCCGAATTTGACGATAAGGAGAGCATAAGCGACTGGCTTTCCCTGCCGGGCCGGGAGCCGTTGGTCTTCGCCCGGCCGCGCGTTGCGACCGTCCATACGCACGGCACGGGCTGCACCTTGTCCGCCGCCCTGGCGACTCTGCTGGCCTACGGCCTGCCCCCGGAAGAGGCCGTAAGCAGGGCGCAGGCTTTTCTCGGCGCAGCCCTGGAAGCCGCCTTCGCCCCCGGCCTCGGCGCGGGGCCTCCCGACCTGCTCTCCGGAGCGGCCGCCGAAACGCGGAATCCCTAAGAAATACCGCCGTATATCGCAGCAGAATAATCCCTTGTGAAATGTTGCGGCCGGGCGTACACGGTACCCACATTTTTTCGGGAGGCTTCCCATTTTTATCATCTGGCTCTCGGCATCGGCCGGTATACTCCTGGCCGGGGCCTTCTATTCCCTATTTCGAGTGCGCGCGGCCGAAGATGCCGCGGGCATCCGCCTGATCACCGCCCCGGCGTCCCTTTTCGCCTGTTGCGTCGCCTGCGCGGCCCTGTGGACAGGGGCGCGGGAAAGCCTCGCCCTGCCTCTCCCCCTGCCCCTGGGAGAATGCCGCTTCGCCTTGGACCCGCTGCGCTCCGTGTTTCTCATCCCGACCTTTCTGCTTGTCGCCGTTGCCTCCCTTGTCCTGCCCGGCCGTCTGGCCGCCATGGACGAAGGCGCGGACTACGGCAGGCACGGTTTTTTCTTCTGCCTGCTCGCGTCGGGCATGGTGCTGGTCGTGCAGGCGGCCGACGGCCCGCTCTTTCTCATTCTTTGGGAAATCATGTCCCTCGCGCCGTTCTTTCTGCTGGTCCACAACGGCAAGAGGAAGAAGAGCCTGCCCGAGCCCGCTCCGAAACCGCACAGGGACGGCGAAGGCGGGCATGGTTCCCCGGCTGCGTCCGATGCGGCTTTCGCGGGCCGGATTTACCTAGTCGCGGCGCACCTCGGCGCGCTCTTTCTCCTGCTCGCCTTCGCCTGCTGGGAAACCGGAGCGGCAGGCGGCCCGGAAACATGGACGCCCGCCCGCGCCCGGCTCATCTTCATTGCGACCCTGATCGGTTTCGGCGCAAAGTGCGGCCTGTTCCCCCTGCATGTGTGGATGCCCGAAGCCCACGCGGCGGCGCCGGGACACGTCGCCGTCCTGATGTCCGGGGCCATGCTCAACATGGGCGTGTACGGTCTGGTGACGACGCTACGCCTGCTCGGCCCCGGCGACCTGCTCTTTGCCTATATACTCATGGGCGCGGGCGCGCTTTCCGGCCTGTTCGGCATCCTCGCGGCCTCGGCCCAGTCGGACATGAAACGCGTCCTTGCCTACTCCAGCGCGGAAAACATGGGAATAATCCTCCTCGCCCTGGGGGCTTGCCTGCTTGCCCTGCAACACGACGCGCAACAAGCCGCGTTGCTTGCCGCGGCCGGGGCGCTGCTGCACGTCTGGAACCATTCCCTGTGCAAAAGCCTCCTGTTCCTCACGGCCAACGCGGTCAAGGAGAGCCTGCACACGACACTGATCCCGCGCCTCGGGGGGCTGCAGAAACGGCTTCCCTTCACCGGCGCCTGCTTCGCTGCCGGAAGCGCTGCCATTGCCGGCCTGCCGCCCCTGAACTGCTTTCTGAGCGAACTGCTCATTTACCTCGGCCTGGCCTCCGGGGCCCACGCGACGCGCGGCACGGAAGCGGCCCTCGTCTTTATGGCCGCCTTCTTTGTTCTCGGGAGCATATCCGGCATGAGCCTGTTCACTTTTACCCGCCTGTACGGTCTGACCTTTCTCGGGTTGCCTCGTTCCGGGGACGGCGCGCACGCCCGCAAACCTGACGCAGCCCTGCGCGCGGCGGCGGCGTTCCTGGCTCTGCTCTGCGTCACGGCGGGCCTGGCCGCGCCGCTGATGTTCAGGCTCATCCGGCCGGCCCTGCTCTTTTTCACGGGCGACCACGCGCCGCAGTCCGCCGAAGCTCTCGCGTTTATCGAGGAACTGCTGCCCCGGTACACCTGCGCGGCGTCGGCCGCGCTCGCCGTCTTCGCGCTCGTCCGCCTCGCGAACGCGCGGGCCCGCCGCGCTTCGCGGGAATGCGGCACATGGACCTGCGCTTACCCTTACGGCAACGCGCGCATGCAGTATTCCGCCGCTTCCTTTGCCCTCGGCCTCGTCCTGTTTCTGAAACCCCTGCTGCGTCCCCGCATCACCGTGCCCGCGATCCGCGCGCTGTTCCCCGGCGCGGCCGAAGCCGGGTTCAGCGCACCTGACCGGCCGACCGAACTGTGGATAAAGGCCCTTTTCCAACCCGTCGTCTATGCGGCGAACAAGGCCAAAGCCCTGCAGCACGGCCTGCTGAACATCTACATTCTGTACATCCTCATCGCCCTGACGGCCGCCCTGGTCTGGGCGCTCGGAGTTTCGTCGTGAGCGCGCGCCTGCTGTGCGCCTTTGCCGCCTTCGGCTTTTCCCTGCTCTTTGCCCCCCTGGCGCCGGGCATCATCAACAGGGTCAAGGCCGTTATCGCCGGCAGACAGGGCCGGCCGCTGCTCCTCCTGTATTACGACCTGCGCAGATTGCTTCGCAAAGAAGCGCTGTACCCGCGCTGCTCCACGTTCTTTTTCCGGCTTGCGCCCGCGGTCGGGGTCTGCGCCGGGATCACGGCCCTGCTGCTGGTGCCCTTCGGACCTATGGGCTCCTGCGCGGGGTTCCCCGGCGACTTTGTTCTCGTGGCCGGGGTCTTTGCCGTTGCCCGCTTTACCCTGATGACGGCGGCCATGGACACGGGCAGCGCCTTTGAAGGCATGGGCGCGGCGCGCGAAGCCTTTTTCTCCGCTCTGGCCGAACCCGTGCTGCTGTTCTGCCCGGCCGTCCTCTGCTTCCGCGCCGGAGTTTACTCATTGGCCGCCGGCATGGGCAGTATTCCTGCCGCGGCCTGGTTCAACGACGCGACGTTTTACCTGACCACGGGCGCGGCCCTGTTTCTGGTGCTGCTGCAGGAAAACTGCCGCCTGCCCGCCGACGACCCTGATACCCACCTGGAGCTGACCATGATCCACGAGGTCATGATTCTGGACCACAGCGGCCCGGACCTGGCCTTTCTGGAATACGCCTCGGCCCTTAAACTCTGGACCTTCTGCCTGCTCACGGCCGATATGTTCGTGCCGCTTGCCGGGGGGCCGCTGTTCGACGCGCAGGGGGCGTTGCTGCCCGACGCCGGGGGACGCGCGGCGTTCTCCGCCGCCCTGACCTTCGCGGGGGCCGTCGCCGTCGCCGTCCTCGTCGGTCTGGTCGAATCGGTGACGGCCCGCTTCCGCATGGAACGCGTACCGCAGATATGCGCTCTTGCGGGCGGATTTATCTGCCTTGCGGCCCTCGCCTACTGGAGAACATCGTGACCTTTTCCCCGCTTATGGAACGCGTAACGCGGATATGCGCCCTTGCGGGCGGGTTTATCCGCCTTGCGGCCTTCGCCTGCCGGAGAACATCGTGACCTTTTCCCTGCCTTTCGACCCCCTGTATACGGTGTTGAGCATCGTGGTCATGAGCGATCTGGCCCTGCTGGGCGCGGAGCGCCCGCGCCTCTGCATCCGGCTCATCGCCATGCAGGGTCTGCTCATGGGTCTCATGCCCCTGGCGGCCGGGAAATCGGGCGTCAATCTTTATGTCCTCGGCGTGTGCGCCGTCTTTGCCGTGATCAAGGGCATGGTGCTGCCCTGGCTGCTCAGGCGCACCCTGCACAGACTGCCTCCCCAGGCCGCGCCCGCGCCCTATGTGGGCCACGCCGCCTGCGTTGTGCTGGGTGTTTGCGGACTGACCCTCTCCATCTGGCTGGGCAGACGCATGGGCATCGCAGCCAACCCCCTGTTTTCGGAGGTCTTCCCAGCCGGCATGGCCACCATTATCGCGGGCATCCTGCTCATGGTCACACGGCGCGAGATACTGAGCCAGATGTTCGGCTATCTTGTCATGGAAAACGGCATCTTCCTGCTCGGCTCGCCCATGGCCGAACAAAGCTCCCTGTGGCTGGAACTGACGGTTCTTCTGGACATCCTGGGGGCGGCCTTCGTCATGGGCATCGCCGTTCACCACATGTCGCGGGCCTTTGACGCCGTGGACGCGGATCACATCGCTTCCCTGCGGGATTGAGGCGGACGGACGTGATTTACCTGCTCATCTGCCTGCCCCTTGCCGCCGCGCTCGCTTCCTGGTTCATCCTCGGGGACCGGCGCCGGCGTGTTCTGCTTGCGGGCACGGCCGGGCTCGAACTGCTGCTGGCCCTGAGTTGTCTTGTGCAGCCGCCCGAGCCTGTTGCCGGGGGGGCGCTGGCCCTGGATTCCATCGGCCTGCTGGTGCTCACGCTGACCTGCGCGCTGTTTTTCGCCGCCGCCCTCTACGCCGCCGGCTACCTGCAATCCGAGCCCGCGGGCGAACGCAGGGATTTCGTCCACGGTCTGCATTTTACCAACGCCCCCGAAGCGACCTTTACGGCCTGCCTGCTGCTCTTTCTCTCCTCATCGGTGCTTGCGGCGGCGAGCAGGCATTTCGGCCTGCTCTGGATAGGCATAGAAACCACGACCGTAGTCAGCGCGCCCCTGATCTACTTTCACCGCCACAGGCGTTCCCTGGAAGCGGCCTGGAAATACCTGCTGCTCTGCTCCGTGGGCATAGCCATGGCTCTTGTGGGCAACCTGCTGCTCGACGTCGCCGTGCAGAGCACGGCGGATGAAACG
>JAITEY010000213.1 GCA_031281815.1 Desulfovibrio sp.
ATGACGGCGCTGCCGTTCTTTTCCAGTTTGTAGTCGACCTTCTTGGTTTCCAGCGCCTTGATGACGTTGGCGGCGTCCTGCGGGGTAAGATCGGCATAGAGCAGGCCGTATTCCTGTCCACCCATCCAGACGGCCAACACCAGAAAGCTGCCCACCGCGAGAACGGACAAGCCGCCCAAAAACACGCGCTGGGTTATGTTTCTGCCGGACCAGAACTCAAGTATGCGGCTTTTGGCCGAGGTCAGAAAGGGCGACATGCGCGACTCCTTACACTCTGTAGACGTTGTGGTGTATTACGGTATATCAGAACTGCAGCCTGGACAGTTCCTTGTAGGCTTCCATAACCTTGTTGCGCACGGCGGCGGTCATGTTCATGGCCAAACTCGCTTTCTGCATGGAAATCATGAGTTCATGCACGTTCTGGTTTTCACCCGAAGCAAAGGAGGCGATAAGGTCCGAACGTTCAATCTGCGCCTTGTTGACCTTTTCCAGTGAGGCGCCGAGCACTTCGGCGAAATCGTCGACCCGGCCCGCCTCTTTGGGCGCGGTCATGTTTTTGGCCTTGTTTTCGGCTTTGGCGAAATTGCGCAGGGCTTCGTTGTACGCCTTGAGTCCGACGGCTTGAATACTCATCGTGCGCCTCCGGCCTATCTGTTGATTTCAAGCGCTTTGCTGCACATCTGCTTGACGGCGTCCACGGTGGCCACGTTGGCCTCGTAGCCGCGCTGGGCGGTCATGAGGGCGGCCATTTCCTCCATGACGTTGATGTCGGGATACGCGACATAGCCGTCTTCATCGGCGTCCGGATGTCCCGGTTCGTAGACCAGTTTCAGGGGTCTCTGGTCCACGGGTACGGCCTGCACGCGCACGCCGCGCAGTTCCTTGTCCAGTTCCCCGCGCATCTGCGTTTTGAAATCGGCGTCCAGCGGCGTGGATTCCATAATCACGCTGCGCCGGCGGTACGGGCCGCCGTTTGCCGTTCGGGTGGTTTTCACGTTGGCCAGATTCATGGAGATGATGTTGATATGGGTGCGCTCGGCGCTCAGGGCGGAAGCGCCCATATCCAGAGCCGTGATGAAGTCCATTATTTCTGTCCCTCGACTATCATTTGTTTGAGCCCCTCAAATTTGCTGCGGATAATCGTGCTCAGGGCCGAATAGTGCAGGTTGGTCTTGGCCATCTCGGCCATTTCCTTATCCAGGTCCACACGGTCTTCGCCGTGGATGATGCGCGGCTTGAACGCTTTTTCCCATGTCGGAGCGAAGCCTTGCGCCGAAAACCGCGAAGGGACGTGCGCCGGGTCGGTGCGGGTCATCTTGCCCTTGGCGTCAAGGCCCAGCGCCGCCTGCAGGTCATCTTCGAACTTCAGCTTCCGCGCCCTGTAGCCGGGCGTCTTGATGTTGGCCATATTGCTGGATATGACGTTCTGTCGCTGCAGCAGCATGTCCAAAACTTTCCCCGACAGCATCACATCCCGATCAAAAAGACTTTTCATGGCTTCCTCCGTTGTTCCCCGGCTGTGCCGGGCGCCGACGGGAAAATTTTTCCCGGTGCATCGGCCGAATCGGCAGCAAAAAATATGCCACTACTATACTATACTGAAATAATTATAGTTAAAGAAAGTTTAGAGAAACGGCGTCATTTTTTTGGAGCAGAGCACACGAGGAGGGTCGTCGGCCCGAAGCGGAAGACTTTTCCCGTTGCGGGTCGCGGGACCGGGTCGGGGCGGGCAGCCCCGCTCAAGGGGAAATAAAGGGACAATGCCTTGCGGCACAAGGGAAATACAGCGTTGTCGGCGTTGTCTGCAAGTTTTGGCACGGTCTTTGCTTTGGAGCAGGCAGACAACCATAGCGCTTCGGCGAAAATTTTCAGGAGGGGATCATGAACCACGTTGATTATGAAATTAACAAAGAACTCGGTGAGTGCTACCTGTTCATGGGCGAGTATGACAAGGCTCGCGACTATTACCACAAGGCCGTGGAGTGCGATGCCGGCATGATAGACCCCTATCTCGGTCTGGCTGCCGTAGCCGTGCACAAGGGCGATTATGACGATGCCCTGGCCTTGTACAAAAAGGCGCACCAGGTAAGTCCGGGAGAAAAATCTCTTGCGGGCATGGGTATGATGGAAGTGGAACAGGGCAGCTATCAGGAAGCCTTTGAACACTTTTCCGCGGCCCTGGGGTACAACCCCGGCAACATGATGGCCGTCAACAGCTTGGTGCAGCTCGGCTATGTGCTGAAACGGCTGGAAGACGTGCTGCCTCACCTTGAGGCGGCTCTTGAGCCGGGCGATACGCCGGCGGTGCGCTACACCCTGGCGGCCTGCCTTATCGCGCTCGGCCGTGAAAACGATGCCAGGGAGCATCTGGAAATTTTGCTCGGCGAAAATCCGTCAAATGACGACGCCAAACAACTTTACGCGCAATTAGCCGCGTAAAACGGTGTGTAGGAGGTAGCCAATCCTCCATCGCACGATCCCCCCCGTACGATTTCCCGGCCTCACGCCGGCGCGAGAGGCCGGGAGATCAACAAAAAAACGGGGGGAGAAAACACCGGGGAAACACCGTATTGCCGGCAGTCCGTCGTCGCAGTCGAAATCGGCCGTCGGCGGGCGGGTGAAAACACGGGGGGAACACCGTATTGCCGGCAGTCTCTGCAGCCGGCCGGGGACTTTACTCCCGCAGCATGGTGACCGCGCAGAACCCGCCGCACATGGCGCAGACTTCTTCGCCGGCATGTTCGGCGCGTTTGGCGCACACTGCCGTCGGGTCCAGGGCATTTTCCTGCATCAGCTTCCAGTCGAGTTTTTTTCTGGCCTCGGACATGGCCTGTTCGCGCTTCAGGGCATGCGGTCTGCCCAAAGCGCGTTCGCCTGCTTGGGCGGCTATGCGCGATGCGGTCACGCCGGCGCGCACGTCGTCCCTGTCCGGTAGGGTCAAATGTTCGGCGGGCGTCAGATAACAGAGAAAATCCGCGCCGGCCTCCACGGCGAGCGCCCCGCCTATGGCCCCGGCGATATGGTCGTAGCCCGGACAAACGTCGGACACAAGAGGGCCGAGCACATACAGCGGCGCGCCGGCGCAGGCGGCCTTGATGCCGAGAATCTGCGCGCGCACCATGTTCAGGGGCATGTGTCCCGGCCCCTCCACCATACACTGCACACCTGCTTTAAGGCCGCTCCGGGCCAGTCTGCCCAGTGTGACGACTTCCTCCCATTGGGCCGGGTCGCCGGCATCCGCGCCCGCCCCGGGCCGCAGACCGTCGCCCAGAGACAGGACGACGTTGTGCGCGCGGGCTGTCTTCAACACGCGTTCATAATCGGTGAGCAGGGGATTTTCCTTGTTGTGCGTGCGCATCCAGCGGGCAAGTATGGAACCGCCGCGCGACACGATGCCCAAGACGCGCCCTCCCGCTTCCGAAGCCCAGGCGGCGCCGCGCTGCGTGAGGCCGCAATGCACCGTCATGAAATCGACTCCCTGTTCGGCCTGCCGCTCAATTTCCTCGAAAAGTTCGGCGGGTGAAAAGCCGGCCGGGTCTTTGCCGGCGTCTATATAGCGTTGGGCCACGGCATAGAGGGGTACGGTGCCCAGAGGCAGAGGGCAGGCCGCGAGCATTGTTTCCCGGCAGAGGCGTAAATCCCCGGCCACGGAAAGGTCCATCACCGTATCGGCCCCGGCCGCCGCGGCAACGGCCAGTTTGTCCAGTTCATTGTCCAAAGAATTACGCAGTGGGGAGGTGCCGATATTGGCGTTGACCTTGACGCGGGCCGGCTGTCCGACCATGCAGGGTTTCAGGCCGGGATGGCGCGGGTTGCCGAGCAGGACCATCGTGCCTTGTTCCAAAGCCGAGCGGATGTCTGCCGGCGGCAGCCCTTCCTGCTCGGCCAGGCCGGGCAGGGTGTACTCCAGAAGTTCGGCCAGAGCCGTATTTTGTGCGAAAAGAGACATTGCTGCGACCCCTGTTGCGGATTGTCGGCGCATTGCGCCTCAAAGGGCCGCTTGTGCATAGCGCATGGACGTTCGTGATGCAAGCCGGCCGTATTTCCTGAATCCGCCACGGGCAGATATAACATAGCGTAATAATTGTTTTTTGTAAAAATTTCGGTGCGGGAATGCCCTCTCACGTCCGGCGGCAATGCCGATTTTGCTCTTTTGCGTGGTGGACAAAATGCCGGGCGGGGAGTATACGCGAAAAGGCAAAGCAATTTATATGAATTTCCTGATATAGGCGCGCA
The DNA here is from genome assembly GCA_031281815.1 of Desulfovibrio sp. GTDB lineage: Bacteria > Desulfobacterota > Desulfovibrionia > Desulfovibrionales > Desulfovibrionaceae > Frigididesulfovibrio. The sequence goes on from JAITEY010000213.1 coordinate 4,237, forward strand.
CACGACCTCGGCCGCAAGGACGGGGCGCCGGCCGTCTATCCGTATCCACCCTGAATATCCGGGAGCTGTTATGATTCCTGCCCAAGGCAAATACTACTTCACTTCCGAGTCCGTCACCGAGGGACACCCCGACAAGGTTGCCGACCAGATTTCCGATGCCGTACTCGACGCCCTGCTCAGTCGGGATCCCGGTTCGCGCGTGGCCTGCGAAACCATGGTCACCACCGGCATGGCCTTTCTGGCAGGCGAAATATCCACCAAAGCTTATGCCGATCTCCCGGACATAGTCCGCAAAACCATACGCGACATCGGGTACAACAGTTCGGAAACGGGCTTTGACTGGCAGACCTGCGCCGTCCTTTCCTCCATAGACAAACAGTCGCCGGACATCGCGCAGGGTGTGGACCGCGCGGTCAACGAAGATCAGGGCGCGGGCGACCAGGGCATGATGTTCGGTTTCGCCTGCGACGAAACCCCGACGCTCATGCCCGCGCCCATTTATTGGGCGCACAAACTTTCGCAGCAACTCACAGCGGTGCGCAAACAGGGTGTGCTCGCCTACCTGCGCCCGGACGGCAAGACGCAGGTTTCCCTTGAATATGTGGACGGCAAGGCCGAGCGCGTCAACAACGTGGTCGTTTCCGCTCAGCACGCCCCGGAAGTCTCGCAGGAACAAATCATCGCCGACATCAGGGAAAAGGTCATCTATCCCGTGCTGCCCGCGTCCCTGTTCGACAGGGACAACTGCGAAATCTTCATCAACACCACAGGACGCTTCGTTATCGGCGGTCCCATGGGCGACTGCGGCCTGACCGGGCGCAAAATCATTCAGGACACCTACGGCGGCATGGGGCATCACGGCGGCGGCGCATTCTCCGGCAAGGACTGCTCCAAGGTGGACCGTTCCGGCGCGTACATGGCCCGGTACATAGCCAAAAACGTGGTGGCCTCCGGCCTCGCGCCCAAGTGCGAGGTGCAGATAGCCTACTGCATAGGCGTTGCCCGGCCCGTTTCCGTTCTCGCGTCTTCGCTGGGGACCGGGCATGTCCCCGACGACGTGCTGACCGCGGCCGTCACCGCGGTTTTTGATCTGCGCCCCTTCCACATCATCAGACGCCTTGACCTGACCCGGCCGATTTTCCTTAAAAGTTCCTGCTACGGCCACTTCGGCCGCGAAGAACCGGAATTTACCTGGGAAAAAACCGACGCCGCAGGCGACATCAGAACGGCGGCCAAGGTCTGAACATCCGACAGTCCCGCGGTCTTCGGAGCC
>JAITEY010000217.1 GCA_031281815.1 Desulfovibrio sp.
GGGATGACGACTTTGCGAATGTTCATGGTGGCCTCACTTTTCAACCGGCGCATCCGGGCTGTGCCGCAACGCCTTTATATGCCGCTCCGTGTTCCATGCCACAACAACCGGGATTTTTCAATCCGCACCCGGCTTTTTCCTCCGGGAGAATGTTCGACCTTTCGCCTGTGTCCGGCCTGCCTGCCGGGGAAGTTTGAGGGGCAGTGCCTCTCATCAGAGAAAATTCTTGGGAAACGTATTCCCTGTACTGTCGGGAGTCAAGCGGCATTGCGCGTCGAGGGCGAGGCCCCAAGCGATCTTCAGAACGTCCGCCGGGCAGGCGTCAGTCGGCGGACAGAACCGGGTGCGGGTTGCAATATGCGTTTTTTCGCCATACGGCCATGTATTCCTGGTTGCCTTCGGCGCCTTTGACGGCCGACGGGACAATGCCCAGGAGCTGCACGTCCAAAGTGTCGCGGGCAAAAGCCAGAATCTTGTCGACGGCGGCATCGCGCACAGCGGGGTCGCGCACAACGCCGCGCACCGTCGCGCCGGGTCCCGCTTCAAACTGCGGCTTGATCAGGGCGGCCAGCAGACCGTTGTTTTTCAAACGCCGCGTACACGGGCCGAGTACCAGGGTCAGGGAAATGAACGAGAGGTCTGCCGTGACCATGTCCAGATCCTCGGGCACCAGCGAGGCGTCCGCCAAGCGCAGGTTGACGCCTTCCAGGAGAATGACGCGTGCATCGGCCCGCAGGCGTTCGTGTAACTGGTTCCTGCCGACATCGGCGGCGTAGACCCTTGCGGCACCGTGTTGCAGGAGACAGTCCGTAAAGCCCCCGGTCGAGGCTCCGGCGTCGAGGACGACGAAACCCGTCACGTCAAGGGAAAAATGTTCTATGGCCGTCAGGAGCTTGTACGCGCCGCGCCCGACAAAACGCTCCCCCGGCGTGACCGCGAAGCGTGCGTCGGACGGGAACAGTCTGCCGGGCTTGTCCACCGGAACCCTCGGCAGCCCCTGCACGGACGGGAACAGTGCGCCGGACTTGCCTATGGGGGGGCCGGCCGGCTCCTGCACGAAGCGGACCCGGCCGGCCATGATCAGGCGTTTGGCCTGCTCCCGGCTTTCGGCAAGCCCCTGTTCATAGAGGAGCTGGTCTGCGCGAGTTTTTTTACGCATATCCGGGGCGCATCGTGCTGCTTGCGTTCTTCGGGAAAGGCGATTTCCAGCACCTCGTCCAGCCCGTCGACGGGGTGGACTTTGATTTGCGCGAGCAAATCTCCCGGGATTTCTTCAAGATCCTTGTTGTTCTGCTTGGGGATGATGACATCCGGTATGCCCCAAGCCACAGCGGCCAGTATCTTTTCCTTGATGCCCCCGACCGGCAGAACCCGCCCGCGCAAGGTAATTTCGCCGGTCATGCACAGCCCCGAGCGCACCGGTGTCGCACTCAGGGCGGAGATCAGGGCCGTTGCCATGGTCACGCCCGCCGACGGCCCGTCCTTGGGCGTTGCCCCCGCCGGCACATGCACGTGCAGGTCCATCCTGTTGTTGAACTTGGGATCAATGCCGAGCTTGGCGGCATTGCTGCGGGCATAGGTGACGGCGGCGTGGGCGCTTTCCTTCATGACGTCGCCGAGTTGTCCGGTCAGGGTCAGCGCCCCCTTGCCCTGCATGGTGGACACTTCGACGTTGAGGACTTCGCCGCCGTGCGGCGTCCAGGCCAGCCCCAAGGCCAGCCCCGGTATGGTGTTCTTCTCCGGGCCGTCGTCGAGGAATCGCGGCGCGCCGAGGAGTTCCTTCAACGTTGCCGTGCTTACCGTAAAACATTTTTTCATGCCCTCGGCCTTCTTGCGGGCTATCTTGCGGCATACCGCGCCGATTTCGCGTTCCAGGTTCCTGACGCCGGCTTCGCGGGTGTAGCCTTTGATGATGCTTGCCGTAACGTCTTTTTCAAAGTGGAAGTCCTTGTTGCGCAAACCGTTTTCCGAGGCTTGACGCTTGATGAGATAGCGTTCGGCTATGCCGAGTTTTTCCTGCATCGTATAACCGGGGATGTGGATAACCTCCATGCGGTCGCGCAACGGCGAGGGAATGCTTTCCAGGTGGTTGGCCGTGCAGATGAACATGACTTTGGATAAATCAAACGGCACATTGAGGAAGTGGTCGCTGAAACTGTTGTTTTGCTCAGGGTCCAGCACTTCCAAAAGAGCCGAGGAAGGGTCGCCTCTGTAGTCCGTGCCTATCTTGTCCACTTCATCAAGCATCATGACGGGGTTGCGCGTTCCTGCCTGTTTGATGCACTGGATGATGCGCCCCGGAAGCGCCCCGACGTATGTGCGCCTGTGCCCGCGTATCTCGGCCTCATCTCTCATGCCGCCGAGAGACATGCGTTGGAAGCGTCTGCCCATAGCTCGCGCGATGGAGCGGCCCAGTGAAGTTTTGCCGACGCCGGGGGGACCGACGAAGCACAGGATGGGGCTTTTGGACTTGGGGTTGAGCTTGCGCACGGACAGAAATTCCAGAATGCGCTCTTTGACTTTTTCCAGGCCGTAGTGGTCGTCGTCAAGTATCTTTGCGGCTTTGACGATATTAAGGCGGTCGCGCGACGTCGCCGACCATGGAAGTTCCGAGAGCCATTCCAGATAGTTGCGCAGTACGCCCGCTTCCGAGGATTCCATGTGCATCGACGAGAGCCGCTTGAGCTGTTTGTCGGCCTCTTTGCGCACCTCATCGGGCAACCCGGCTTTTTCAAGCGCTTCGGCCAATTCGGAAATATCGTTGTCGTCGTTCGCGCTGTTCTCACCGAGTTCCTTGCGGATGGCTTTGATCTGTTCGCGCAGATAATAGTCCCGCTGTGCCTTGTCCATGCCTTCGCGGGCTGTTTCCTGGATATGCGCCTGCATGGACGCCACCTCGGCTTCCTTGGTCAGGTGTTCGTTCACCAGTTTGAGCCGTTCGACCGGGTCAAGGCATTCGAGCAGTTCCTGAGCTTCAGAGAGTTTGAGGCGCAGGTTGGAAGCAATGAGGTCCGCGAGACGTCCGGGATGTTCTATGCTGTTGAGTACATTGACGATATCCGGTGAAGCCATGCCCCTCAGGGCAAGGATGCGTTCGCTTTGCTCGCGCGCGGCGCGCATCAGGGCTTCAACGGCCGGGCCGCACGGCAGGTTTTCCGGTTCCGGGAGCGGCTGCAATTCCGCTTCCAGAAAGTTTTTGTCTTCAGCGAGCGCCAAGGCGTGCGCCCTGCTTACTCCCTGCACCAGCAGCTTGAGGCGTCCGTCCGGGAGCTTCAGGATGCGCATAATCATGACTATGGTGCCTGTCCGGTGCAGATCGTCGGCACCCGGTTTTTCCACCTGTTCATCTTTTTGTGTGAGAATGAGGAGGTAACGGTTGCCCTGCAGGGCCGCCTCGACGGCCTGAATGGAGGTATCTCTGCCCACGAAGAGCGGCAGAATGGTGTAATTGAATATGACAACGTCGCGCACCGGCAGGACCGGCATGCGGTTCGGGAGTTCCGGCCTGTTGTCCGTTTCGGATTCCGAACGGTCGGCGTTATTGTTCCTGTCCGGCGTGTTTTCCGCGGGCGGAGCCGCGGTTGCTTTTTCGACAGGGGCCAGGGGATCGGTCATGCTGTTTCCTCGCAGTTTGGTGGCCTACAGTACCAAGATAATCCCTTTTTCCCCGTTGTCAAAGCGGGCTGCGCCGACCGGCATGGGTAAACAGCACGAAAAGGTCGGCGGCAAGCATTTCAAAAGCCTGTTCCGGGCTGCGTTCACCGGATTTTATGCCTTTTTCAGCGTGCAAGGCAATATCCCACAGGCGTACGATGCCGCCCGGACCCAGATCGCGGGCCGCCTGCTGTTTTTGCGCCGCCGTATGTGGAGAGAGTTCCGGGGGCGGCCCCATAAGGCTTTGCCAGAGCATACGCGCTTCGCGCAACAACAGGGCGATAAAGCCGAAAACGCTCGTGTCTCCGGAAAGCCTGTCTTCCAGAATGCGTTTCCACAATTCCGGCGCGCGCTTATGGTACTGTACTATGCGTATCATTTCAAAAATACTCAGTTCCCGCGCTGTATCCACGGCATTGACGGCGTCCTCGGGCAACCGACCGTCCTCGTTGCGGAGCAGGGCGAGTTTTGCCGTTTCCGCGCCGATCCGGGCGGCGTCGGGCGGCAACACGGCGGCCAGGCGCGACAGTTCGCCGGCATTGAGACGGAGTCCCAACCTTGCCGCTTCATCCTTGATGTAGGAAGCGATCCCGCTTTCAGAGAGCGGGGGGATTACGTCCAGCAAGTTGAAATGTTGCGCGACCGTGTAAAAGGGCAGGCGTTGTATGTGGGCGGGGACTTTGGGCCTGCCCCGCTCAAAGCCGCATTCGAGGCAGATGAGGGGGAGAATCGACGGCCTGAGCGCCCGTCCGTCGGGGGCAACGGAGGCGGTAAGGACGGGAGAAAGCTGTTCGTCAAGCACCTTGGCCGGCAGTGCTTCGCTTTTTCTGAGAATGACGGCTTTGGGCTGCGCGAACAGGCCGAGCAGGGTCAGGTGCTCCCAAAAAGCGGGAGGCAGCGCTTCATCCCCCCAGAACACGAAACGTTGCCGCGTTCCGCCTCCTTCCGGTTTGTGAAGCGTGAGAAGGCGCTCCAGCCCGGCCTGTAAAAGCCGGCTGTCGGGGCAAAGGCAGACAAGAAAGGCCGGGCATGCCATGCGGTCAAGGTCTTCCTGTGTCCTGTTCAAAACGTATTGCGCATTTCATCGCACAACCGGCGTATAATCTGCTTGAGTATGGAGCCGGAAAGAGCTTTCTCGTCGACCTGCGCCTCGTATTCGGAATAGCTGATTTTGCCGGAACGCCAGACCTCGCGGTTCTCAGCACCGCTGTATACCACGGCTTCCAGGGTAATTGAAGAGGCGAAAAGCTGCGTTGTGTCCAGTTCCGAACTGATCCATTCGCGGTTGGTGAAAGAGAGCACGTTAATCTGTATGGTGAAATCGGCCGGACCGCTGTCCACCCAACGCGCCAGACGGCGCGCCCCGATTTCGTCGCGCAGGATCGAACGCAACGTGTTGGGCAGCCAGGGGTGCAGGGTAGGGAAGTCCACACCCTTGACTTTCAGTGTCTTGTTTCCGTCGCCCAGAACCGAGGGCGAGTCCGTGGCCAGGGTGTATCCGCAGCCGGCACAGAGCGCAGCCGTGAGGAGGCAGCAAAGCAGAAGGGCGGCCGTGCGGCGCGGCGCGGCTTTCCGAAAGCATTTCCTTTTCGGGAAGGACACGTCCGGGCGTTGTCCGGAGCAGCCTGGGAGGACCTGCGGGGGGCAGGGTTCCCCGCTTCCGTCCGGAGGCGCGTCAGCCCGCGACCACATTGACCAGTTTTCTCGGCACATAGACCACCTTTTTTACGGCAAGCCCCGCGATATGTTTCTGAACACCGGCATCGGCCAAGGCAGCGCTTTTGATCGCTTCTTCACCTTCGTCCACGGGGACGTCGATTTTGCCTCGAAGTTTTCCGTTCACCTGGACCACAATCGTCATCATGTCGAGAAGCAGAGCGGATTCACTGTATACGGGCCAGCGGCTTTCGGCAAGTGTGGCGGGAGAACCGAGCCGCAGGCGCAATTCCTCGCAGAGGTGAGGCGTGAAGGGGAACAGCAGGGTCAGGACGGTGAACAGCGCGGAGCCGAGCACCGTTTTGCCGCCTTCGTCGTCCGCTATGTCGTCTTTGACCAGATACATGAGGTTGACGAGTTCCATAACGGAAGCGATAGCCGTGTTGAACTGGAAGCGGACGGCGATATCCTCCCCGGCTTTTTTCACCACCGCGTGTTCTTTGCGGCGAAGCTCGCGCGCTTGCGGCAATACGGCGTGTTCCGGGCCCGATCCGCAGGCTGCGACAACCGGCACCGTGCCGGCAAGCCCGACCGCCAGCCGCCAAAGACGGCTGATAAAGCGGAAGGCGCCTTCGATGCCCGATGCCGTCCAGTCGAAATCGCGCTCCGGCGGAGCGGCGAAAAGGCAGAAAAGCCGGACGGTGTCCGCGCCGTATTTGCCTATCATCTCCGAGGGATCAACGGTGTTGCCCTTGGACTTGGACATTTTTTTGCCGCCCATGAGCACCATGCCCTGGGTCAGCAGCTTGCAAAAGGGTTCGCGGGGGACGCGTGATTCGGGGATAAAGCCGAAGTCGCGCAGGACTTTGAGGAAAAAACGCGCATACAGAAGGTGCATGACGGCATGTTCGACCCCGCCGATATAGTGATCCACGGGCATCCAGTAAGCAATCTTGTCCGGATCGAAGGCCGCGGCGCTGTTGCGCGGGTCCGTATAGCGGGCAAAATACCATGACGATTCGACAAAGGTGTCCAGGGTGTCGGTTTCGCGCCGGGCTTCGCCGCCGCATCGCGGGCAGGAGCAACGGTAGAATTCCGGGCTGTCCGGCAAGGGAGAACGCCCGTCCGGGCGGGTCAGCATGTCGAGCGGCAGCCTGACGGGCAGGTTTTCTTCTTTTTCGGGCACTATGCCGCAGCGGTCGCAGTACACGACGGGGATGGGCGTTCCCCAGTAGCGCTGCCGCGAAACATTCCAGTCGCGCAGACGCCGGGTGACGGTTCGTTTGCCCAGGCCGTTCTTTTCCAGATAATCGGCAATGCGCAGCTTGCCTTCCTCGCTGCGCAGGCCGCTGAATTCACCGGAATTCACCATGATTCCGGCCTCGGGAACCGCGGCGGTCATCGTTTCCGGGGCGAGGGTTTCCATGCCGTCGGGACGGATGACCACGCGGACGGGCAGGGAATATTTGCGGGCGAATTCAAAGTCACGCTGATCGTGGGCCGGGACGCCCATGACCGCGCCCGTACCGTAGCCGGACAGGACAAAGTCGGCTATCCAGATGGGCATGCGCTCGCCGGTGAACGGGTTGAGGCAGTATCTGCCGGTAAACATGCCTCGTTTTTCGGCAAGTTCCGGGCTGTATTCCCGTTTGTCCGCGTTCAGGAGGGTGGTGATGAACGCTCTGAGGTCCGCTTCGTTCGCCGCCCCGGACACCAGTTCGTCCAGCAGGGGATGGGCGGCGGCCAGACTCAGGAAGGTCGCGCCGTAGATTGTATCCTGACGCGTGGTAAAAACCGTGATTGTCTCGGCGCTGCCCTGAACGGCAAAGCGTATCTCCGCGCCGACGGATTTGCCGATCCAGTTGCGCTGCATGGTGATGACCCGTTCGGGCCATTTGTCCTCCAGCGTGTCCAGGTCGTCAAGCAGTTCATCGGCATAGTCCGTGATGCGCAGGAACCATTGGGTCAGTTCCTTTTGCTCCACAGCCGATTCGCAACGCCAACACAACCCGTCTTCCACCTGTTCGTTGGCAAGCACGGTATTGCAGGTCGGGCACCAGTTCTGAAAGGCTTTTTTGCGGAAGAGCAGACCTTTTTCCAGAAATTTTATCAGGAAAAGCTGCTCCCAGCGGTAATATTCCGGGTCGCAGGTCGCCAGTTCACGCCGCCAGTCATAGGAAAAGCCCAAGCGCTTCAACTGGTCGCGCATGTCGGCTATGTTGGCGTACGTCCACGTTGCCGGGTGCGTGCCGTTTTTGACGGCCGCATTTTCCGCCGGCAGTCCGAATGCGTCCCAGCCTATGGGGTGCAGGACGTTGTATCCCTGCATTCTTCTGAAGTGCGCAAGTACATCGGCGATGGAGTAGTTGCGCACATGCCCCATGTGAATTTTCCCCGAAGGATAGGGAAACATTTCAAGACAATAGTATTTGGGTTTATCGCCTGTTTCGCTGCAATGGAAAAATTTGCTCTCTTCCCAGAACTGCTGCCATTTGACTTCAATTTCCTGCGGATTGTACTTCATCAGAGATTCCTTGACAGGCGGGATCGCCGTAGTCCGGGTTTTTTGCCGCCGCGTCAAGCAGGCCGTTTACAAAGACCCCGGACTTATCGTTGCCGTAGTGTTTGGACAGTTCCACGGCTTCATTGATCGCCACCTTGGGCGGAACTTCGGGATCGTTGCGTTGCAGTTCGAACAGGGCGATGCGCAGGATGGCCGTTTCCACCTTGCCCATCCGCTCAATGCGCCAGTTGCGGGCCAGGGCGTCCAGCGCCGCGTCAAGGCGGGCGCGGGCCTTCCAGATGCCCAGAACCAGTTCCCACGCGTAGCTGTTTTCGGGATCGAAGTCTTCGGGGCGACCCGGCGAGGTCAGAAAAGCGGCGAGCAACGCCGCCTCCGACCCGACAGGGGTAAAATCCATGCCGTACAGTACTTTGAAGGCAAACGCCCGCTCCGCCTTACGGTATTTTTTTTTGGCTCCCGTCATACTGTCGATATCCGTGCGGTGTTTTCTTATAGTTGTTCAAGCACGCGCACGGTTTCCAGCATGGCGGCGGCTGCGTCCGCGCCTTTATTGCCGGCTTTGGACCCGGCGCGTTCGACGGCCTGTTCCACGTTGTCCGTGGTCAGCAGGCCGAATCCCACAGGCACGCCGCTGTCCAGGGACACCTGCGCCAAGCCCTTTGTCGCTTCGGCAGCTACAAAGTCAAAATGCGGCGTCGCGCCGCGGATGACCGCGCCGAGGGCGACGATGCCGTCGTACTTGCCGCTCAGGGCCAGCTTGCGGCACACCAGCGGCAGTTCAAAAGCTCCCGGAACCCGCACCAGGGTTAAATTTTCCCGTTCAAGCCCGTGCCGCGTGAGATAGTCGATTGCCCCGCCTATGAGCCGTTCGACGATGATGTCGTTGAAACGGCCGGCCGCGACGGCGACGCGCAGGCCGCCGGCGGCGAGTTTGCCTTCAATGGTGCGTAGATGGGCTGTTTTTGCGTCGGCCATGCTGTCTCCCTTCGCCGGTGGGCTGCTCGGGCAAGGATGTGTCCCGGTTTTGCACGGGGCAGCCCGATAGATGTATCAATGTCGGTGTGTCTCCGGTTGTATCCCCGGGGGTTCTGTTCTCGCCGCAATCAACGTGTCCGTCAAGCCGTAAAAGGTGCCCCATTTTTTCCTTTTTGGTGCGCAGGTAGTCGTGATTGAACGCGCAGGCTTCCAACTCCAGCGGAACGCGTTCCGTGACTTCCAGACCGTAGCCTTCCAAGCCGACGATTTTTTTCGGGTTGTTGGTCATCAGCCGCATTTTGCGGATGCCGAGATCCACGAGGATCTGCGCGCCGATGCCGTAATCGCGCAAATCCGCCTGGAAACCCAGCGCGCGGTTGGCTTCCACAGTATCCTGCCCTTTGTCCTGCAGGGCATAGGCCCTCAACTTGTTGGCCAATCCTATGCCGCGGCCCTCCTGGCGCATATAGAGGACGACGCCGCAGCCTTCCTGTTCAATGCGCGTCAGGGCCGCCGCAATCTGGCCGCCGCAGTCGCAACGCAGGGAACCCAGCACATCGCCTGTCAGGCATTCGCTGTGTACCCGCACCAGGGTTGCTTCGCTGCTGCTCGGTGTGCCCTTGACAACTGCTACATGCGTGTCTTCGTGCAATTCGTTTTGATAGGCGATGATGACGAATTCCCCGTACATGGTGGGCAGTTTGGCTTCGGCAATGCGTTTCACGGAAAGAATGCCCCGCTGCATGCGGTAACGGATGAGGTCCTTGATGGTTGCTATCTTGAGACCGTGTTTTTCTGCAAAGACCGTAAGATCGGGCATTCTGGCCATGTGTCCGTCATCTTTCAATACTTCGCAGATGACCGCGGCGGGTTTGAGTCCGGCCAGAGAGGCGAGATCCACGCCGCCCTCGGTCTGTCCGGCCCGAACCAGGACGCCGCCCTTTTTGGCGCGCAACGGGAAAATATGTCCGGGAACAACGATATCTTCGGGCTCGGCGTCGTCGGCAACGGCCGTCCGGATTGTCGTCGCGCGGTCATAGGCGGAAATGCCCGTGGTCACGCCATGGCGGGCTTCTATGGAAACGGTGAAATTGGTACCGAAACCGGCTTCATTGTGTTGGGTCATGAGCGGCAGGCGCAGCTTGTCGCACATCTCCGGGGACATGGGAAGGCAAATAAGCCCGCGCGCATGCGTGGCCATGAAGTTGATGATTTCCGGGGTGCAGAACTCGGCGGCAACGGTGATGTCGCCTTCGTTTTCGCGGTCTTCATCGTCCACCAGGATAATCATGCGGCCCCGGCGGATTTCTTCTATGGCCTGCTCGGCCGTGCATAAAGGCATGACATTCTCCCTTTGCGGCGTCAAAATCCGTTATCGCGCAACAAATCCAGACTCAGGCTGCCGCTGTTTCCGGCCGACCGGCCCAATATGCGCTCTACGTATTTGCCCAACATATCCGTTTCAAAGTTGACCCGTCGGCCTTTTTTCCAAAAGCCGACAGTGGTTGCAGCCAAGGTTTCCGGTATAACGTTGACTTCAAGAAAACCCTGCCCGCACGTATTGACCGTAAGGCTTACTCCGTCAATGGCTACGGAGCCTTTGGGGATGACCAGGGAGGAAAATTCTTTGGGGAAGCGGACCCGTATGCGCGTGGAAGACCCCACGGGTTGTACTGTTTCCACCACGGCCACGGCGTCCGAGTGCGCGCTTACCAGGTGACCGCCCAGGCGGTCTCCAAGGGCCAGCGCCCGTTCAAGGTTTACTTTGTCGCCTTTGCGCAGTTCGCCGAGGTTGCTTGCGCGCAGCGTTTCCTGCGAAGCATAGGCCGTGAAAAAATCCCTGCCGAAGGTCTCAACCGACAGGCAGACGCCGTTGACGGCTATGCTTTCGCCTTTTTTCCAGTCATCGACCGGGAAAAGAGGACGAACGGTAAAGCGCGCTTCACCGGCGCCGGAAACAATGTCGGCCGTTTCGCCCATGCCTGTAACCAACCCGGTAAACATCAGCCCCTGCCTTCGTCCCTCACATTGTGCAGCCGTACGTCACGCAATGCCGCCGTCACATCCGCGGCCGACCCGGCAAACATCAACCGCCGACTTCGTCTTTTGCGTCGTGTCGCCGTGTGGGGCGCAGGGCCATCATCACATCGCTTCCGCAACGGGCGGTGTCGGTTATGCGCAGTTGCAGGGCTTGGTCGATGTGCATCGGGGCACGCCCGTCGAAGATGGGCACGGCTTCGTTGTCGCCCAAAATTTTAGGGGCCAGATGCAACAGGAACTCGCGGGCCAGCCCCTTGTCCAACAAGGACAGCCCCAGGCATCCCCCGCCTTCGCAAAGCACATAGCCGCAGTCCATATCTCTGCGCAGGCCGGCCAGCCCCTCCCTGATATCCAATTCCGCCCGCATGCCGCGGCCGCGCAACGCCGGTCCGGCCTTGGAAGGCAACCCGATCACGCGCACGCCGCGGCGGCGCAGGGCTTCGGCTTTGGTGCCGGCTGCGGCTGCGGCTGTGGTCCACACGATGGTGTTTGTCGCTCTGTGTTGAATAAGATGCATGTTTTGCCCGGCGTCCGGCAGGCGCGAGGTGGCGACTACAGCCAGAGGTTGCGCCTCTTCCCCGGCTTCGGGCCGGCGGGAGTCGCCGAGCCGGCAGGTCAGTTCGGGGTTGTCCAGGTAAAAGGTGTTGCCGCCGACCAAGACGGCCTGCATGTGACGCCTGAGCAGATGCGTCGCCGCGCGCGACTCCGGCGAGCTTATCCACCGGGAATGCCCGGTGCGCGCGGCAATGCGTCCATCCAGGGTCCCGGCCAGCTTCAGCAGGACATAGGGCAGGTCCGTGGTCTGCCAGGTGATAAAATCATCAATAAGATCAAGGCATTCTTGCTCAGCAATGCCGACTTCGACGGACAGTCCCCGGGCACGCAGGAATTCCGCTCCTCCCGAGGCTTCCGGGTTGGGGTCGAGTGTTCCTATGATCAACCTTTTTATCCCGGCTGCCGAAATCGCATCGGTGCAGGGCGGAGTTCTGCCCTGATGCCGGCACGGTTCCATGGTGACCAGCATGGTACACTCCGCGGGGTTGACGCCTTTCCGGGCGGCGTCTTCCAGGACTTCGACTTCCGCATGCGGGAAGCCCGCGCCTTTATGGACGCCGTGCGCCGCTGCTATGCCGTCCTTGACCAGCAAAGCCCCCACGCAGGGATTGGGCCTGGTCCGGAATTTATATTCCAGCGCCAGTTCGACGGCCTGCAACATCAGCGTGCGGTAGGGGTGATCGGCATGCGGCATGGAGGCTCCGGTGTCGGTTCCAGTTTGGTCAGGGGAATTCCGGCTTCCGCGAAAAAGTTTTCGGACAGGGGGTCGGGATAAGCCTGCGCGAAATATACGGCCGACACCCCGCAGTTTATGAGCATTTTGGCGCAGATCACACAGGGCTGATGGGTACAGTAAATCACAGAGTGCTCAAGTTGCACGCCGTGCACGGCAGCCTGGATAATGACGTTTTGCTCGGCATGCAGCCCTCTGCACAGTTCGTGTCTCTGTCCGGAAAGTACGCCTTGCATCTCACGTTTGCAGCCGAGTTCCAGACAATCGGCCATGTTGCGCGGCGCCCCGTTGTATCCGGTGGCCAGAATGTGCTTTTCCTTGACGGCTACAGCGCCTACTTTTCTGCGCAGGCAGGTGGACCGCTCGGAGACCAGCCGGGCGATGTTCATAAAGTAATCCGGCCAGGGGAGTCGCGACATGGAGAGCGTGGACCTGTGATCTGCAATCGGCACACCGGCGCCGTTACCAGGCAAAGAGGGGGAAGTCGCCCGCGAATTTTTCGACCTCCCGGCCTATGGCCGCCAAGCGGCTTGCGTTGGACGCGGACGCGACGACTTCCGCAATCCAGGCCGCGATTTTACGCATGTCCGCCTCATTCATGCCGCGCGTCGTCAGTGCCGGGGTACCCAGACGTATCCCGGATGTAATAAACGGTGAACGGGTTTCAAAAGGCACCGTGTTCTTGTTGACCGTGATGCCCGCGGCATCCAGGGCTTGTTCGGCGTCTTTGCCCGTGATGTTTTTATTGCTCAGGTCAATCAGCAACAGGTGGTTGTCCGTGCCCCCGGACACCAGAGTAAAGCCGGCGGCGTCCAGTTCAGCGGCAAGCGCGGCCGCATTTGCCAGCACGTTTTCCTGATAGCGCTTAAATTCCGGTTTGAGAGCTTCGCCGAAGGAGACGGCTTTGGCGGCAATAACATGGATGAGGGGGCCGCCCTGAATGCCGGGAAAAATTTTGCTGTTCAAGGTTTTGCCCAACGCTTCGTCGGCCAGTATCATGCCGCCGCGCGGCCCGCGCAGGGTTTTGTGCGTGGTGGTGGTGACCACTTGCGCGCAGCCTACGGGCGTCGGGTGCAGGCCCGCAGCCGCCAGCCCGGCTATGTGGGCCATGTCCGCCATGAGTACGGCGCCGGCTTCGTCGGCTATGGCGCGGAAACGGCGGAAATCCAGCGTGCGCGGGTATGCGCTGGCTCCGGCCACGATAAGTGACGGGCGGTGTTTCAGGGCCAGAGCGCGCAGTTCATCGTAATCTATACGCCCTGTTTCCCTGTTCACGCCGTATGCCGTGAATTTGTACAGCAGGCCGGAAAAGTTCACCGGACTGCCGTGAGTCAGGTGTCCTCCGTGGGTGAGGTCCATGCCCAGGATGGTCGCGCCCGGGTCCACCGTCGCCATGTAGCCTGCCATGTTGGCCTGACTGCCTGAGTGCGGCTGCACATTGACATAGTCCGCGCCGAAAAGTCGTTTTGCTCGTTCTACAGCAAGATTTTCCGCGATATCCGCGTATTCGCAGCCGCCGTAATAGCGTTTGCCGGGGTAGCCTTCCGCGTATTTGTGCGTGAAAATGCTGCCTTGGGCTTCGCGCACGGCCTGGGAAACAAAATTTTCGGACGCGATGAGTTCCAGCCGGGTGAGTTGGCGGCGGGTTTCCAGGTAAATCGCTTCGGCAACAGCCGGGTCGCGGAGCAAAAGTTCGTCCATGAAATGTTCCTTGTGCGGCAACGCCGTGCAGCCTCCGCACAGGATGTCTGCACAGGATGTCTGCTTCGGGCGCGGCTGCGGGCGCGTTAGTCGTTCCAGCGTTTATAGAGTATGCAGGCGTTGGTGCCGCCGAAGCCGAAAGAGTTGCACAGCGCGTATTCAGCCTGGATAGCTTTCGGGCCGTCCACCATGTAATTCAGGTCGCAGTCCGGGTCCGGCGTTTCGTAATTGATGGTTCCCGGAATAATGCCGTGGCGCAGCGCGAGTATGGAAAAAGCGCTTTCGATGCCGCCGCCCGCGCCCAAAAGGTGGCCTATCTGGCTTTTGTTGGCGCAGATGGGAATCGTATAGGCCCTTTCGCCGAATACGGCCTTGACGGCTTTGGTTTCGGCCATATCGTTGAGTTGCGTGGACGTGCCGTGGGCGTTTATGTGGCCGACCACCTCCGGCGTGACTCCCGCGTCGGCGATTGCCCTGCACATCGCCCCGGCCATGCCTTCGCCGTCCTCGCGCGGCGCGGTCATGTGAAAGGCGTCGCAGGTTGCGCCGAAGCCGGCTATTTCCGCGTAAATTTTCGCGCCGCGCCGTTGCGCGGATTCCAAGGTTTCCAGAAAAAGCATGGCCGCGCCTTCGCCCATGACAAAGCCGCTGCGGTGCAGGTCAAAGGGGCGTGAGGCTTTTTCGGGCTCGTCGTTTTCCGTGCAAAGGGCCTTCAAGGCCGTAAAGCCGGAAATACCCATCGGGGTTACGGTGGCTTCCACGCCTCCGGTCACGGCATATTCCGTTCTGCCCAGCAATATTTCGGAATAGGCGTAGCCTATGGCGTGCAGGGCGGAAGCGCAGGCGCTGGTGGTCACCATATTCTGGCCCCTGGCCCCGGTAAAAATAGACACCTGCCCCGGCGCCATGTTGGAAATGAGCATGGGGATCATGAACGGCGAAACTTTGTTGGGGCCGGCCTCAACAAGTTTGGAGTGAAAATCCTCAATCGTTTT
>JAITEY010000238.1 GCA_031281815.1 Desulfovibrio sp.
CGGGCCGCAAACAGCTTCTCATCGAACGCCTTGTCAGACGAAAGTTGTTGCCCTGTGTAAAAGGCGACATGCTTTGCTTCGGGCGTAAACTGCAACACGGTGCCGTGTCGGTTGATCCAACGGAGCAGAGGCACGACCTCTCGGAATCCCCAGAATGTCCCGCCGGCATGGTAGGGGGCGTAGTGGGCGTCGAAAAGCTGTAATTCGTCGATTTCGGGCAACACCCGTGCGCGAAAAATTTCCCGCGCGTTCTCTTTGCCCACATTCTCCGGGCTGTACCAGAGATCGTCCACCACTATCAAACTGCCTTCCGGCAGATGGGGCACGGCATTGCGCAGCACATGCGCCATGATCGGCGCTTCGGGCGTATCATGGGCATCCACAAACAACAGCACGCGGTCTTCACTCTTCCACAGCGTTGTGAAATCAAGCTTGAGAATGTCGGTCTGAATAGTCTCGATTCGCGACCAATCCAGAGGAAACATTGCGTCGTATCGGCGCAGAGCGTTGAAGCTCAGGTCGACCGCCTTGACAGCGGCTTCGGGCGCGGCAGCGAGCCAGACGCGCAGGGACAAACCCGTAAGCGTTCCGAGTTCGACAATCACTGTGGGGCGGAAGGCATGGGCCAGATCGTGCAACGATTGCACCGAGGCCGACGTCTGATCCCTGAAGTACAGCCGCCGCTCGGCAGCCGTCAGAAAATCCCGCAGACAGCAAAAAACATCAACAGGTTGCATGCTGAACTCCGTGTACTATACAAGAAATCTGCTGAGAGACTACTACACTTTACGTCTTGTAATATATCCTGTTTTGTGCATTATAAACGGTGCAAGATGAACATTGTTGCCGCTGAGCACACTGCCGCCGGGCTGACGGTCAGCCAGAAGTCGGTTGCGCTGCGCTTCCGGGTCTCGACCTTCATAACAGCCGGCGGCGCCAAGGCCCGAGGCAATATGCGCATAGCCGTGATTCTGATGTATTGCGGTGACAAATCCCGTGCAGTCGATTACCGGCCGTCCCGCTTGCAGATTATCATGCAACAGCCATGTGTCCCAGATTATTCTACCTAAGGCAAACGGCGGAATATTCTCCCATAATCCGGGTGTGAAGGCAAAATAATCCATAGCGGCCGGCCCCTCCATGACGCCGTTACCCAGGGCTTCCTTCATTAGCATAGCCGCCCGATTCGAGTGTGAAAAATCCAGTTCGGTCGTAACGTCATAATTCAGCCGCTGCCCGACCAGCAGAAAAGCGTCGAACTTATTCAACGCCCGGGCTATCGCCTGCATAATGTCGAACAGAATGATATCCGCGTTGACATAGCAGAGGACTTCCGTATCTGTCGATTCTTGGGCCTTGAGGAAAATATCGTCCAGCAGGGGGGTACCGCGTTCGTTGCGTCTGATGTCCGGCACATGGCGCAACCCGAATTCTTCACAAATTTCGGCAGTCCCCTCGTCGTCGCCCATCAGGATGACTTCCGGCTTCGGCTCAAGCCAGAGCCAACTGCGAACGGAGTTGCGCTGGATAATCTTTTCCAGGCCGCGGAACGGCTTGGGCACGGCAAACAACGTGACGCCGGGCCGGCGCGTGCCGGGCGGCGCGCGGTGGCGGAAAAAAATTTTCCGGATATCTTCCAGTAAACGGGCGGTATTCGGATGCGGGGCCGGCCCGGCAATCTCCAACTGCAACGCCCTTTCGGCGAGTGCGTGATCCTCCTTATGAACAATATGATGAATTTGAGGCAATATCCAACTGCAATACTCTTTCGGCGAATGCGCACCCCTTCCCTCTCCCTCAATACGGGCCAGTATAACAGCCATAGCATACGCTGTACCTTTACTTTCCGGCGCCTTTGCCAGCAAGTCCGTCAAGAGATTCAGAGCGGTTGCGAAGTCGCCTTTTGCATACAGCTTTATGATCCCCGACATGACTCTGTCGGCAAGCCTGCTGCCGCCGACCGTTCCGGCCAGAGGGTGATGATGCACCACGCCGCAACGGGCCGCAAACAGCTTCTCGTCGAACGCCTTGTCGGACGAAAATTGTTGCCCTGTGAAAAAGGCGACATGCTTTGCTGCGGGCGTAAACTGCAACACGGTACCGTGCCGGTTGAGCCAACGGAGCAGAGGCACGACCTCACGGAATCCCCAGAATGTCCCCCCGGCATGATAAGGGGCGTAATGGACGTCGAAAAGCTGTAGTTCGTCGATTTCGGGCAACACCCGCGCGCGGAAAATTTCCTGCGCGTTCTCTTTGTTCACATTTCCCGGGCTGTACCAGACATCGTCCACCACTACCAGACTGCCTTCCGGCAGACGCGGTACGGCATTGCGCAGCACATGCGCCATGATCGGCGCTTCGGGCGTATCATGGACATCCACAAACAGCAGCACGCGGTCTTCACTCTTCCACAGCGTTGTGAAATCAAACTTGAGAATATCGGTCTGAATAGTCTCGATTCGCGACCAATCCAGAGGAAACATTTCGGCGTATCGGCGCAGAGCGTCGAAGCTTGTAGCGACCGCCTTGACGGCGGCTTCCGGCGCGGCCGCTAGCCAGACGCGCAGGGACAAGCCCCTAAGCGTTCCGAGTTCGACAATTACTGTGGGGCGGAAGGCATGGGCCAGATCGTGCAACGATTGCACCGAGGCCGGCGTCTGATCCCTGAAGTACAGCCGCCGCTCGGCAGCCGTCAGAAAATCTCGCAGACAACGAAAACTATCAACAAGTTGCATGCGGGACTCCGTTTTTTTCTATGCAGGCGTCCCCCATAGTATGCTTTTCCCGTTCCCTCTGCCGGCAGGGTGAAGCAAACGAACTTTCAAAAAATATTTCCCCGTTGTACCCCCATTTGTCGTTGTTGCGGGCAGGTGGTTTTCTTTTGCGCAGTATGCTCAGGCCGAGCGCTTGATACTCGTCATAGCTCAATGACGGTTTGGACTCACACAGTGCTTTGTCCAGTACCCAGCCGCCGCTGTGATTGATGTGGTATATGCAAAGAGGATACGGCAACACGGTTTGCCGGATGCCGGCAGCCGCGGCCCTGTACAGTCCAAGTCCGTCAATGTATATGGAATAAAGAGCGTACTCCGGGTAGCCGCCTGTTTGCTCCCAATCCCGGCGGGACATGAGAGTAAAATCACCGCAGGCGTTTGTGTGCAGATCGGCCGGATCTCCTGCCGGACTTTGCATGCCAGAGGCATAGGTTCCATAGTGGCCCTGCACCTCGGAGACATGCGACCGGCAAAAAGTCATGAGACCGTCTCCGAAAAGTTTCGGAGGGACGGCAAACACGTCGAGGTCATGGCGGTCTGCGCGGTAAAAGTACCTTTCCTGCAAGGTCTGCTCAGCCAGAAAAGCCATGAGTTCTTCGGAAAACAGGATGTCTATGTTGGTAGCAAGAATGAATTTTCCCCGTGCGCGGCGTATGCCGACATTTTTGGCAATCATTTGAAAAAACGGGAGAATATCCGCATGGGCCAGAGAGGCATGCACTTCGTGCGGCACCGTAATAAAACGCGTCGTAAAATACGGCGAAGCCGGAGGGGTATCAAGAATCTCCCTGAGAGAGGGCCGGTCGGCCGGAGGATTCCAATCCACCATGACCAGTTCAGCGGGCAGTCGGTGCCTGGCGCACTGCTCGGCCAGACTGTCCAGAAAGCTTTGAGTCCGCTCCCGGATGTTGCCGCCGTGAGAATCATTGCGCGATGCCGTGACAATACTCAAGTAAGGTGTTGTCGGCATATCAGGTTTCCTTTTCATACGGGGGAATTTACTTCTTTCTCGATTTGAACATGGCATAAATTACATAAGTCAGGAATTGCAAATTCAAGAGTAACAGGAAGGCTATACTGCATGTAAACTCCTCGCTACCCACAGTTATTTTACGGGAGGGGGGGGGGGGTGAAAAACATGTCCTCCTTGCCTATCAGAATGCCGGAATAGCCGTATTCAGCTAAAAGGTGCGCTGTTTCGTCAGGTTTGTACCCGAATTGGAGAGTATTACTCTCATTATATTCCAGCATGATATCCGGTCTGAAGCGGCGCA
Source organism: Desulfovibrio sp. (assembly GCA_031281815.1). Taxonomy (GTDB): domain Bacteria; phylum Desulfobacterota; class Desulfovibrionia; order Desulfovibrionales; family Desulfovibrionaceae; genus Frigididesulfovibrio. The sequence continues at coordinate 4,049 of JAITEY010000238.1, forward strand.
GAGTTTCCCGAGCGCCTCGGAGCACAAAGAGTTCGCACCCTTCCGTGTCGATTTTGATCAGGTCGACACGGTTTACGCGCTTACGGGCCAAAATATTGTCCAGCGTATCAACGGGTACGGAAATTTCCCGAAAAAGGGTGAATCGCATGGGTGTGCCCAGGCAGGCCAGCCCTGAATCGCAACCTGAAAGAGGGATCTTGAGAAGTACGCTCCCCGTTTTATCCGCCAAGGCAAAGGGGAAGGTCTGAATTTTTCCGGCAAGATTATTGAGAGCGAGGTTTCTTTTGAGGAGTTCATACACTTCCGGATTCGGCTCAAACGCAAAACCCGAGACTGCGTGATTGATGACGGGCAAAAGGCAGAACAGTCCGGTATTCGCGCCGATGTCAAGGATGAACGGAGCGTCGCGCGCAGTACACCTGTCCAGAAAAAAAGCAACAACATCAGGATCCCAGGCGCAAGGCTTGCCGCTCGCGTCTTTTTGCTGCCAAGCCCCTCCGATTTGCGCCGATTTCGGATCAATCAATACCGTGTGCCCAAGCAGATCCGCCTCAAGCGCATCGCTGGTGCCGCCTTGCTTGCCGAAACAGAATCTGTCCGCATATTTTCTCCAAGCTCAAAGCGCAAGTTCATCGGTCATGCTGTATCATACATTTTTTTTTTGCTTTTCCGGCAAAAAATCCAGCAGCAGCGGAGCGGATATAGAGTTTCTGGAGGCTATGAAAATGCTTCTTTTCAAGTTTCCGTCATTCGGAGCAGGCCATGACATCGCAAAATCGCGATGCTCCGGCTGCGTAGCCGTAACATATACATAAGGAAAATATTCCTTGAGCGAGAAAAATACCCAATCGCGGCCGGGTCGGCATCCTGTCGCGCATATTGCCTGATTGATAGTCCTAACATCCTCAGTATCGGGATTTATTTGTCCGTTATCCATCCAAAATACGCAGGTTTCTATAAGAAGCATATCTTTTGTTACTCTTGCAAGGTCTTTAATCACGACTTCAGGATTATATACATGATATAATGTACCATAACAAAATACTATATCAACTGATCCTATGAAATCATGGCTATGCGGCTCTGTTAAATCACATCGGATAACACGGTTGTGTCTGTGTGGGTGCGCTGCAAGATTTACCTGAATGTTTTCTAATCTACCTTCTGTTGATATAATATTGCAATTTTTATCTTCAAAAAATTTTGTCAACAGCCCGATGCCTGAGCCGACTTCAAGCACCGATTTATTTGCAATTTGTAAATCTAGACTTTCCAGATGTACAAGACGCGCTATGTTGATTGCTACAGCATCGTCATAAAGAAATGTTTTGACGGCCTTAGGGTATGGTAGGGTATTTGCCAATCTCACATAATAGGATATATATTGCTTGATAAACGATGAACACAGCTCAGACATATCTGCAAACTCCATATAGTTAAACAGGAATGCCGTACGGAAAAATATGCTTTGGTGTAATGCTTTTTCCGGCAAATATCTGATCAATTATTGTCATATTCCCGGACTCCCGCCGATGCCGAGCGGTGCGTAGCGCATAGTGCCGAAGCGGCGCCCGCGCAGGAGCCTCCAGGCATCAAGGAGCAGCGCGCCGGGAGCCGCGGAGCTCTCCAGACGCCGCCAGTCATAAGCGGCGAATTCCGGTGAATCCGCCAGCAACGCTATGCAGACTGCCCCTTCGGCCGCATCATGGGGGGAAACGCAGTACGCGACGGCGTCGCCCAGTTCGGCGCGGGCGGCATCCAGGGCAAGCGGGTCGTGCAGGCGCACACTGTACCCGTCTTCAACCAGGCGTTTCGCCAGAATAATTGCCTGCGATTCCTCGACAATGTGCGTACCCCGCTTGTAGGCGACCCCGAACAGCGCGACGATGCCGCCGGTAGGAACGCTCTGCCGTATGCGCGCGAAAATACGCTCCGGCACGGCATCGTTGACCGCGATCACCCGCGGGCCAAGCAACGCTTCATAGCCGTAAGCGCGGCCCGCCGCCTGGAAGGCCCGGTTGTCCCTGGGAAAGCACGGGCCGCCGAAGCCCATGCCGCCCTTCAGGTATTTGCGGCCCACGCGTGAGTCTGCGCCGACGGCATCGGCGACCGTATCCACATCCGCGCCGGGAATGCGCTCGCACAAGGCCGCCAATTCGTCCGCAAAGCTGATCTTCATGGTCACAAAGCAGTTCAAGGCAAGTTTGGCTATCTCGGCGTTGATCAGGCTCATAACGGCATAATACGGCTCGGATTCCACGATTGACGCATACAAATCGCTCATCGTCCGGGCGCTGCGCTCGTCCGATGCGCCGATCAGGACGAGGTCCGGATGCAGAAAATCGCGGATGACCGAACCCAAGGCGATAAATTCAGGATTGTACACGAGGCCGAAATCCCTGCCGCATTCTTTGCCGGTCAGTTCTTCCAGCAGGGGAACAAACCGGGAGGAGCAGGAACCGGGCATCACCGTGGACACGACGGACACGATATGAAAGCCGCTTCGGGCGGCAAGCGCCGGGGCAAGCCGCCGCAACGCCGTTTCGACGTAAGTGTTGCTGAACGCGCCGTCCACCCGGCTCGGCGTCGGCACGATGATCATGGTGAGGTCGCTCCGGCGTACGGCATCGCCGCAGTCGCCGGTGCAGGAAAAATTTTCCCGCGCCCGCTCCAGCATATCCTCCAGTCCCTTTTCCCTGACGGGGCATCGGCCCGCCCTGAGAGCGGACAGGACCGCCGGGTCGGCGTCAACCCCGACGACTGTGTGCCCCTTGGCCGCGAAACACGCGGCGGAACACAAACCCAATTTGCCGAGGCCGATGAAGGAAATACGCATGGGCGCCTTTACCGTTCCTTTTTTTGGAAAAAACTATAGAAACTTTTGAAAGTCAAGAATCCTTTAAATAAATTTATAGGTCATGCTGTCGTTCAGGATAACCTGTTCGTATATCTGATTGTGCGGCTGATAGGTGCAGCGCGGGCATTCGCTTGCGATGTCTATGGAGTCGTGCAGCTTCCAGTGCGCCTTGCCGCCCCAGGCTGTCGCGATTCTTTCCACATCCGTCTCGTCACGCAACAATTCCAGTTTCGCATCGCCGCGCCTGTCGCAGCACAGGCCCATGACAAAGGCGTCTTCATGCGCGATGTTGCCGGACGGCGGCGCGAACACGGCCGTCATGAACAGGGAATGGCACCGGTCAAAGCAGTTTTCCCGTTCAAATTGGTCGGAAAATTTGTGCGTTACGCCGTAGACGCTGAAAGTCTCGTCGTCCAGTTCCTGCGCCTCGGCAATCTGTTCGTTGAACAGGGCGATGTCGTCCACGCTGAAGCGGATTTCATCGGGAGTATCAAGGTTGTTCCAGGGCGTACCCGCGGGGCGGAAATGAATGTTCTTGCAGCCCGCCTCTTTGGCAAGTCTGGTCGCATCAAGGATTTCGCCGATATTGCCGGGATGCAGAAGAAATTTATAGCTGACGCCGTATGCCGGATGAGGGGAGCCGAGACGCATGTGCCGGCTGCGGGCATACTCCGTAAGCAGCGCCATATTGTTGACAATGCTTTCAAAGGTATGTTTGCCGTCCGCGATTCCTTTGAGCGCATTGAACGTTTCCGCCGTACCGGCATCTAGGGAAACGCCGATCCACGTGCATTGCGCCAGCGCGTCCATGTGGTCGTAAATGAGGCTGCCGTTGGTGACGACGCCTGTTTCAATGCCGTTCGCGGCAAGCCTGTCGATAAATTCGGCGGTTGCGGGATTGAGCAGAGGTTCTCCGCCTCCGGCGATGCACACGGCGTCCACGCCGAAGCCGTCAACATTCCGGCGGCCCCAACGCGGCAGGAAATCCGCAAACCGCGTGAGCGCGGTTGCGGAAAGACGCCGGTTCCTGTGTTCCCGGATATGCGCGGCATTGCACCAGACGCAGTCAAAATTGCAGACATTCGTCGGGTCGACGGTGACCAAAGCGGGCGCGGGCAGCGGGCGGCCGCGCCGGATGCGCTTCCAACGCTCCACATGCGCCAGCAGCTTGTTGCTGTTGAAGGGGTTCCAGCGCTTGGCGGTTTTCCATTCCGCTGCCTGCCGGGACGCGGCATCGGCCGACTTGGGAAAGCTGTAAATTTTCAATGCCCGCGACATTACCGGCTCCTTGAAGAGGGTATGCCGCTGAGACATGCAAAATATATGCCGATTGCGGTATGAGCAGCAAAAAATTACGCGCCCGCAGAGTACGCGGCGTTCATAACGGCCTGCGCTGTGACCTGCGCGTCGAACGCGCCGAGCACATTGACGTCGGCGGCCGGTCGGTCCAGGTCACGCGGTTTCCGCATCGCCGCCGTTGATATCCCAATCCGCGGCCTTTCCGGATGCCGTGCGGGGCAGACGTTTGCCGAAACGGATGGACTTGGGCCGCGCCGCCGGCTCCAACCGGTCGGCGATCAGACGCCGCAACTCAAGCATAAGACGCGTGACCGCGACAAGATCCTGTTGCGGCACGACAAACGCCTTCAGGCGCGCCCCCTCCTCCGGGCGCATCAGGCGCACGGCGCAATCCGTCACCTGCGGATGCCCGCGCAGCACCTCGGCCACCTGTTCCGGAAACACGTTGATACCCGCCACCTGCACGGCTTTATCCTTGCGCCGCCGTGGCTCGAAGTGCCGCTCATCCCGCCATGCGAGGCGGTCCGGCAACGGCAGCGGCTCACCGTGTTCGCGCCGTATGCCCCATTCCTCCACATCCGTATGCCCGGGCAGGGCAACGCGCCGCCAGTGCGGCAGCAAGGTATAGTCTCCCCGGCATTCCCGGCGAAGGCCCACCGCGCCGAATTCGGTTGCTCCGTAAATTTCCGTCATGCCTGCGCACAGCGCCCGCCCGCCGTCGGGCCGCGCGGCCAGAAGCCCTTCAATGACCTCGGGAGGGCACGGCGCGCCGGAACTCACCCCGTGGATTTCGGGCGGCAGAATCGGCGGCCGCGGCCCGGAACACATGTCCAGCACGGATTTCCAGAACACAGGAAAGGCCAGAATCAGGTCGCGCGGCCGCAGGGTCTTGAAAAAGTCTTCCGAGGGCAACGGATGCCTGTCCAGAGCTTCAATGCCGAGGATACGGGGCAGCATGACGGCAAAGGCGAAGCCGAAAATGTGGTGCACGGGCATGACCGACACGACGCGCCTTGTTTCCCCGAAAAAAGACGCCAGACTCCGCCCTTCCTCCTCCAGTTCCTGCGCGGAGAAAATGTGAGACACAGGCGGCCCCGTGCTGCCGGAGGTACTGAAAACAAGGTTCGTGATTCCTTGACCGGCCGGACCTCGGCAGACATATTCCGCCCACTGTTCAAAAGTGTCCTGCCTTACAAGCGGGGACGCTTTCGCCTCGTCCAGTCCGAAAAAGCGGGCTACCGCTTCGGCCGCCATGCGTCTGCGTTCCTCGGGCAGTTCCCGCGGCTGCAGAAGTTCCCCGGACAGGATCGACGCGCGCGCGGCAGGCAGGGCCAGGCTGCGCACGATGCGGC
>JAITEY010000246.1 GCA_031281815.1 Desulfovibrio sp.
CTTTGTATAAGCAGACGGAGATAGGTGATGTCATCCCGCCGGAACTCTTCCAGGCCGTGGCCGTAATCCTGGCGCAAATCTGGAAGACAAGGAATCCGGGGAAAATTCCCAAACCCTGACGTTTCCCGTACAGCGTCGTTCCCTTGACGGAAGAGGAAAAAAGGCGTCGGCATTATGGCAAGCAACGTAACCCTGCCCGAGATAGATTATCAGAAATTCGCCCGCCAGGGCGACCTGCTGCTTGCGGGCGGCGTGGTCGTGATTCTCATGGTCATGCTGATTCCCATGCCCACTCTGGTGCTGGACTTTATGCTCTGCATCTCCATCTCCCTGTCCCTGGTCATTCTGGTGACCTCCATGTTCATGCTCTCGCCTCTGGAATTTTCCATCTTTCCCTCCCTGCTGCTGGTCACGACCCTGCTGCGGCTGGCCCTGAACGTGGCCTCCACCCGCCTGATCCTGCTGAACGGGGACCGCGGCACCGACGCGGCGGGGTCGGTCATTCAGGCCTTCGGGGAATTCGTGGTCGGCGGCAGCTACATCATCGGCGCCGTTATTTTCATGATTCTGTTCATCCTCAACAAGGTTGTCATCACCACCGGCACGACGCGCATCGCGGAGGTCGCGGCGCGCTTTACCCTTGACGCCATGCCCGGCAAACAGATGGCCATCGAGGCCGACCTCAACGCCGGCCTGATCAACGAGGAACAGGCCACGGCCCAACGCAAGGCCATACGCAAGGAGGCGGATTTTTACGGCGCCATGGACGGCGCGGGCAAATTCGTGCAGGGCGACGTGAACGCCGGCCTGCTCATCACCATGATCAACCTCATCGGCGGGGTGCTGCTCGGCATTCTGCAGAAGGGCATGCCCAGGCAGCAGGCCCTGCAGACTTACAGCCTGCTGACCATAGGAGACGGGCTGGTCGCCACCATACCGTCGATCATCACCTCCACGGCGGCGGGCATCATCGTCTCGCGCGCGGCGGCCGAGGCCAAGATGGGTGAGGAATTTATCGGTCAGTTGACCTATAACGCCCGCTCCATGAACATGGTTTCCGGGGTGCTGCTGCTCTTCGCCTTGGCGCCGGGCATGCCGGTCGTCCCCTTCCTCGGGATTTCCCTGACCCTTTTCCTGCTGGCGCGCGCCGCGGCCAGGAGCAGAGAAGGCACGGCCGCCGGAGCTGCGACGGGCGCGCAGGGCAGGAGCGGCGCCAAGGCGCTGCCCGCCGGGTCCGGAGGGACGGGAGCAGCGGGAGGCGGCGCGGAACGCTCCGTCGACACGCCCGAAGAAGTGCAGGCCCTGCTTGCCCTGGATACCCTGGAACTGGAAATGGGCTACGGCCTCGTGCCCCTGGTGGACGAAGGCAAGAGCGGCAACCTGCTCTCGCGCATCAAATCCATCCGCAGACAGTTTGCCCTGGACATGGGCGTCATCATTCCTTCCCTGCACCTGCGGGACAACCTGCAACTGAAGCCGGGACAGTACAGCCTGCTGATCAAGGGCAACGAGACGGCGTCGGCGGAAATCCTTGTGGACCATTTTCTGGCCATGGACCCCGGCAACGCCCGCCACCGCATCCAGGGCACGGAAACCCGCGAACCTGCGTTCAACCTGCCCGCGCTGTGGATACCGGAGAGCAGAAAGGAAGAAGCCATGCTGGCCGGCTATACGGTCGTGGACCCTTCCACGGTGATAGCCACCCATCTTACTGAAGTCTTCAGGCGGCATCTGGCGGACTTCATCGGCAGGCAGGAGACGCAGAGTCTGCTCGACAACCTGGCCAAGACAGCGCCCAAGGCCGTGGAAGAACTCACGCCCGGCACCCTGCCCCTCGGCGTGGTGCAGAAAGTGCTGCAAAACCTGGTGCGCGAAAATGTTTCCATACGCGACCTGCTCACCATAGTCGAAACCCTCTCCGACCACGGCCATGTGGTCAAGAATTCGGAGACGCTTACCGAATATGTGCGCGAGCGGCTGGCCCGCACCATCGTCAAGCCGTACATGGACAGCAAGGGCGCGCTGCCCATCATCACCCTGGACGCCAAGGCCGAGCAGACCATTCAGGAAGCACTGCGCCAGACGGACGGCGGAGCGTATCTGGCCCTGTCGCCCGGACTGGCCCAGAAGCTGATGCAGAACATCAACCGCACCGTGGAAAACGCCGTGAACACGGACGGGCAGCCCGTGGTGCTGACCGCGCCCCTGACCCGCCCGCACCTCGCCCAGTTGCTCATGCGGTTCCTGCCTTCCGTCCCCGTCATTTCCCAAGCCGAAATACCGACGGATATCCGCCTGACCTCCGTGGGCACGGCCGGGGTCGACTGACCCGGGGCATGATCGATGCAGATCAAGAGCTTCTCGGCGCGCAGCACCAAAGAAGTGCTCTCCATGATCAAGGCTGAACTCGGCCCGGATGCCGTTATCCTGGACACGCAGGAGGAAGACGGGCTGATAACGATGACGGCCGCTCTGGAGAGGGCGCAGGCGCACAGGCCTCCGCAGGGCGCCGGCAACGGCCGCGCGGCGGCGTTCCCCGCGGAATCGGCCGCGCCTGCGCGGCGCGGCCGGCCGCACACCGGGGATATCGGAGAACCTGCGGCCCCCCCCCGTCCGGCGCGGGCCGCGCGGCCGCGCGGCGCATCGCCCGACGCGGTCTCCGCGCCTGCGGCGTCGGGAGCCGCCGCATTTCCCCCGCCCTCCCGCGCTTCGGCACAAGATTATGTTCAGAGGCCTGCCGCCCCGCTTTCTCCGCAGGTCTATGCCGCACGACCGACCGCCGCGCCTTCCCCGCAGAATTATGCTTCGCGGCCTGCCGCCCCGCCTTCCTCACAGGGCCGTGTACGGCCTGCCGCGCATGACCGCGCGGCCGGCGTCGCCCGGACGGAGGCCGGCGTTCCCGATCCGGCGGGCAAGCGACAGTGGCAGGAAGAATGGAGCGACATCAAGCAGCAGTTGATGGCCATCATGAAGCCCGCGGCGTCACTGGACGCCCTGCCGCCGCGGCAGCGTCTGGCCGTGGAATTCCTGCGCCGCGAAGGCGTGGAGGAAGCCGCGCTGCAGCAACTCTGCACCGGGCTGCGCGGGGACCCCTCGGCCTCGATTCTCGGTCCCCTGGGCGGGCTGGTGCCCATATGCCCCTGGGGCAGCGACAACTGGCTGCAGCGCATACAGGTGATCGCCGGCCCCTTCGGGGCGGGCAAAACCACCGTGGCCGTGCGGCTGGCCCTGACCCTGCGCAAAAGCAGGCCGGGCATCCGCATCTGCCTGCTGAACGCGGACGCCGCGCGCGGCAACGGACGTCTGTTGCTGCGCCATTATTGTGAACTTTCGGACATGGCGTACAAGGAAGCCTCCACCACGCCGGCCCTGGTCGTCGCCCTGAACCAGGGGCTGCGTGAGGGTTTCGACCGCATCATCGTGGATTTGCCGGGGCTTTCGCGCGGGCGCTGCCTGCGCACGCTGCTCGACGATGCCGGGCTTTCAAACCTGACGGGCGACGGGCCGGAAGATCTGGCCGTACATCTGGCCATGTCGCCGCACTACAGGGAGATGCGCGGCATGATGGAACGCTACCGCACGGCACATCGCTCCGGCATAGTCTGGACCAAGCTGGACGAAGCCGAACACTTCGGCCAGGTGGTCAACGTGGGCGCCGCCACCGGCCTGCCCGTTTCGGCCCTGTCCTTCGGTCCCGGGCTCGGCAACTCCCTCGCGCCCGCCAAGGAAAATATGCTCTGGAGACTGATATTCAAACGGGAAATGCCGCTCGGCGCTTGAAGGTTGTTCCTAAAATGCTTACACTTCGTAAAACCTCTGCCGGACTTGGAGCCGCCCATGAATAATGCCGACCTGCCATTGGTCATATCCGTCACCTCCGGCAAAGGGGGCGTCGGCAAAACGAACATTTCGGTCAACCTGGCCTG
>JAITEY010000020.1 GCA_031281815.1 Desulfovibrio sp.
CCCCGCCAGCCGAGCATGGGGTTGGCTTCCTCCTGCTCAAACAGCAGGCCGCCGACAAGGTTTCTGTATTCGTTGGATTTGTAATCGGTGGTGCGGTAGATGATGTCCTTGCCGTAAAAGGCCATGGCGAACAACGCGAGCCCCTGGGCAAGGGTCTGCACGTAATGTTCGCGCCCCGAACGGTAGCCGCGCGAGCGTATGATTTCGCCGATGACGGCGGGTATATTCCGCACCTCTTCAATCCGGGTAATCATGCCGGTACGATGGCCGACATCCTCTCTGACGGTGCGTATTTCGTCCAGCACTTCCTGCACATAGGGGTCGCCCGCAGCCGTCTCGGCCATACGGGAAACCTGGGAGGCTATCTCCCCGCGACGCCGCACCGTCTCCGGGTCGTTGCCGGAAAGCAGCGCCAATTCGTCGTCAAAACCCATGACCAGTCGAATATGCGCTTCGATATCCGTAGTGCTTTTGAGAATGTCCAGACGCCGGGAAGCAACGTCGAGGTATTCGTCAAGCCTGCGTTCCAGTTCACGGCTCCGACGGCGCAGGGCGAGCACCTCTTCCTCGTTGCCGCTGCCTTCGCGCTCGGCCAGACTTTCGATTTCTCTGCTCAAGCCGGTGATCCTGCCGATATATTCGCGCATCCGGATATTGACGAAGACCATGCCGGCGCTGAGCTGCCGGCGCAGTACCTTGGTCAGTTCTTCATCCAGTACCTTGCGGTGCCGACGGATAAGACCGTCCAATTCGCCGCTGTCGTAGGCGTCAAGCGCCAGAGGATGCACACCGATGTTGCCGAGCATGAACTCGGCGCGCAGCAGGCCCACTTCAAAATCCTCAATCCGGCGCAGACGGGAAAGGAACATGGCCTGTCCCACGTCGGCGAGGATAAGGCCGACCTTGGTTTTGGTGGCGGGCAGCGCGGCAAGGTCCATTTCCCCGCCGACCTGGCGCAAGGGTAAAAGGCCGCGATATACCGCGCCGCGCGTGCCGTCCACGGTGACTTCCAGGCCGTCCAGAGCGCGCAGGGCTTCAATGCGCTGGATGCCTATGACGGCAGGTATGCCCAGTTCGCGCGAAGTTATCGCCGCATGCGAAGTGTCGCCGCCGACATCGGCGAGGATGGCCGAGGCCGCGCGCATTCCCGGCACCATGTCCGGGTCCGTCCGTTCGGCAGCAAGGACGTCGCCCTTGCTGATCTTGTTGAGTTCCAAAGCCGAACGCAGAAATTTGACGGTTCCTTGCCCCGCCCCGCGCGACGCGCCGTTGCCTTCAAGCAGCACTTCGGCCAAGGCGGCCGCATGGGGATCAACCTCCTTGCGGCGCATGAAAATGATATCCGGATGCAGCGCGAATTCCTCATTCCAACGTGTTTCCGGACGCGCCTGCACGAACCAGAGACGGTCGGCGGCATCAATACAAAATTCGGTGTCCATGATGATGTCGCCGTAAGCCCGGCTGATCGCGCGCACGCCCCCGGCAACGCTTTCGGCGTGGGCCATGGACAGAGCCCAACGCCCGACTTCAAATTCCGGCACCGTCACCTTTCTCGTTCCGCCGCTTTCATCGTAAACAATCTTGATGGTTTTGCTGCCCATCTGGCGGATCACCACTGCATGCCCGTCGTCGCGGGTAAACACAAAATACTTGTCGGGGGTGACCATGCCGCCGACCACGGCTTCACCCAGACCGTAAGCGGCATCAATGGACACCAGATCGTTGCGGTCCGTCCCCCGGCAGCCTGTAGCAGTGTCGGCCGCAAAGGCAGTGCCGGAAATGACCGGTTTGATCATGCGCATGATGCAGACGGACAGGGAGGTATTTTCGATGGCCCATTCTTTTTTGGCCTCTTCGGCAATGCTCTCGTCGCCGCTTGCTTCCGCGCGGGCGACGGCGTCAAGGACGGCCTCGCGTCTGTAGGTCATGGAGCGCAAGTTGTAAGCCGAAGCGCAATCCCAGTGATAAGCGCGTATTACCTGTTCGGTTCCGCGCACGTTGAGATAGGTGTCCTGCAGACCGGCAAAGGCTTTTTTTCTTGAGTCCTCGCCCGCAGCCGAGGAACGCACGGCCACCGGCACGTCTTCTTCTCCGGCTTCGGCGCAAATTTCCGCGTAGGCGGCGCCTACGGCGTCGTGTACGGCCTGGGGCAACGGCACGGAAAGAACGGCGGCCTGCACCAGCACGGCGCGGCGGCGAAGCTGGTCTATGCCTTCCGGCGAGGTGGCGAAGCCTTCCACCACGTTGTTGATGAAGGTCCGCAGTTTGACATGGCCCTGAGAACCGCCTTTGGCTTCGTTTTCAGCGCGCACGGTCCTGCCGAGATTGCGAACGAACTTCTGCAGAAATTCAGGATCGCCGCTGATTTCCGGATCTCCCCAGTCGATGCGCTTGTATTCCCTGTCCACAACGGCGCGTGTCAGGGGTGCGTTGACCTTGGTCTGATCCAACAGCAGATGAAAAGCCGGGGAAGATACCGCCCGGAACTGGGGTACGCGTATCCCTTTGACTTCACTGATAATGGCTGTATTGTAGTTTTTGCCGCCGACCAGAAGCTCGGCTGTTTCGCCTATGGCGGCGATTTCCGTTCCGGTCAGAATGAGTTTTTCTTTAAGAGCCTGGGCGTTGCGCGGCTTGCCGGCAGGCTTGTCGCCCGCGTCGCCGGAAACATTTTGTTCTGCCGCGTCCGGCGAGGCGGCAGGCGCCGCGTCGGACGATTTAGCGGGCGAAGGCTTGACCATCGTGCTCTCCTTGACTCTTGCGGATTGCCGGCTTGTCCGCCGGACCGCTTCAGCTTAAAACCGATTGTGTCCCGCGTCAATGCGCTCGTTTTCCTGTTGCAACGAGCCGAGGCCTTTTCCCCGGAAACAACATCCCGGTGTGATAAAGACCCTCTATTGTTCGGTGCCGCAGTGAGGACAGAAAGCATATCCGCCGGCGGCCAAGGCCTTGCCGCAGGCGGGATTTTTACACAACCGGGGCACCGGCCCCAGTTCCAGAATAAGTTCTCCCTCAATCACAGGCACCATTTTTTTACTTTCCCGATAATCGGCGGTTTTGAGCACGCGCAGCACCACTCCGTCCCGCGGCGCCGTTACGGCCTTCTCCTGTTTCATGATGGAAATATTGAACAACTCTTCGCCTTTTTTGACGATGTCGCCGGGATTGACATACATGATCCAAAGCTCGCCGTTGCAGGGCGCGCCCACATGAAAAGCATCGGCAGGGTCGGCCATGGTCACGGAGCGCTCGGCATCGGCGATCGGTTTCGCCACCTGCACCTCGCAACTCATGATTTCGGAATCCAGCACATAACGTACCACCGCGACGCCGTTGGGGCCGGGACTCTGCATGCGGATTATGTTCAGGTGGTGCGGCTTGCCGTTGGAATCGTTGAAATTCAATTCGTCGCCGACTTCCAGACCTTCAAACCAGACATGCAGGGGCAGGTTGTTCGGGTCACCGTATTTGTGCTTGAATTCGATGCACTTTACCGCATCTCCCGGATGATTCAAAAACATGAGAAATTCATTGTCCGTCGGGTCTCTGCCGATGATACTTTTCAACGCAGCCCTTTCGGCTTCGAGATCAACATCGGCGAGAATATCCAGGGGAGATTTTTCCGTGCGTTCGGCTACGGCCTTTTTCCAATCCGGACCGAAAGCGCTTCGGTACACCCAGTCGGGGGGGAATCCCAGGGGCAGCCTGCCGAATTTGCCGAGCAGCAGATCTCTGAAAGCATCGTTGCAATCCTGGTACACGGCAAGACGCGCCTCCTTCATTTCCGGCGACAGGGCATCCTCCGCGTTGTTGACAACATTATCCAGTATTTCCAGAAGGTATTCGACTTCATGTTCGCCGCCGCGCCTGTATGCGGCGCTGACGGCCAGAAAGGCCGTATTCCAGGTAATCTGCGAGCCGGGCGTCACATCATGATAATGCACGATTTGCCGTGTTCCGGCCAAAAAGCGCAGCATTTGCGGGAGCAGCCGGATATAGCCCTGTTTCAGCGCTCCCTCTTGCGACGAAGACGTTGCTCCCCCCGGCATGCCGTGCAGCACGGCGTCATAATCCACGCCTTGAAAATACGGGGCCGTGTAGCGGTCGTAATAGGGCATAATCTGCTTGAGGACAAAGCCCGCATCACGGATCATGCGTTTGTTCAGCATGTTCTTCAGACCCAGTTCGTCTTCAAGATACGCCGCGGTGGAGAGAACTTCGCCCTGCCCGTACCAGCGCATGGCCGCGCCCAGAGAGACGTCCACAATATGCGCTCCGGCTTCCGCCGCGGCGCCGACGGCGGGCACGAACAGGCCGTCCGTATAGTGGCGGTGGTAATGCAGCACCAGATGCGGCCACTTGCGGCGCAGGGCCTGGACCAGATCACGCATCATGCGCAGCGGGCAATTCCCGGCCATATCCTTGAGACCGAGCACGATCCGGCGGGAGGCGTCTTTCAGTCCCACGCCCATGATTTTCGCGGCCTGGCGCAGCATTTCCCCGGCCGTGTCGACGTAGTGCTCGACAGTAAAACCGCGCCCGCAGGTCAGGGCGACGGCAGGCTCAAAGAGCGCGTGCGCGTCGTGCAGAACGACTTCGGCAAAAGGTTTCATGTTTTCAACATGGTTGAGAAAATCAAAACAGCGTATGACGTGGTACTCCTCGCAAATCTTTTCCGCCGTGAGGCGCATGAGATTTTTGGGCTGCGGCTTGTACCCGAGCACGTTGGTGGACCGGACAAGTATCTGCTTCATTGTTTTGGGCGCGATACGGTTCAGTTCCCGCGCTTCGTAAAAGGGCGAGGTCATGTTTGCCATCATGTTCACATGGAAATGCGCGCCGCCGCCCGTTTCCAGGGAGAAAAAGCCGCACTGGTCCAGGTAGGGCGCTATGCGTCTGTCTTCGGCAAGACGAAAACGGTTGCCGCTGTTTGACTGTGTCGTATCCCGGCAGGTTGTGTCGCAAAAATGGACGAGCGCCGAATCGCGGATATAGTCGAGCAGGGCTTTGCGGTCGTTGCGAGGATACGGGGACGGCTTGCGGAGCACGGCCGGGGGTATTTCCGGCATGACCGCTTCGTGCCGGGGCATGCGCGGCGTTTCGCGCGTGCGGTATCTGCCGAGTTGGATGAATTCATTATAACCGCGCGCGGAAATGTCCGCTATCAGGCGCGCGTTGCGTTCGGATTCCGGGTCAAGGTCCGTATAATCCATCAGTTCCGGGGTATCGGCAATAAAGCGCGTGTCGCAGTCGCCCCGGCGGAATGTGGGATGGGCTATAATCTGGCGGAAGAACGGAATGGTGGTCTTGAGACCGCCCACCGTATACTCCTCCAGGGCCCGCTCCGTGATGCCCAGCACCTTGTTCCAGTCCTGCCCGTAACCGATGAGCAAGGCGCCCGCCGAGTCGTAGTTGGAAGGAAACTCATAGCCCGCGCTCAGATTGGAATCCAGACGCACGCCGGGGCCGCCGGGCGAAACGTAGCGGGTTATAAGCCCGGCATTCGGAGCGAAATTTTTTTGCGGATCTTCGCAGTTGATGCGCACCTGCATCGCTGTATGCATGGGGCGCAGATTCGCTTCGGAAAAACGCAACCTGCTGCCGAACGCGACGGCTATCTGTTCCTCGACAAGGTCGATGCCGTAGCTGCATTCCGTGATGCCGTGCTCCACCTGAAGGCGGGTATTGACTTCTATAAGGTAGGGGACGCCTTGCCCGGTGACCAGAAATTCCACTGTGCACAGGGAATAATAACCCACTTTGCGGACTAGGGCGCGGGCGTAATCCTTGAGTTGCTCGCGCAGTTCCCCGGTGAAGGCGGGCCAAGGAGAAGGCGTAATCTCCATGAGCTTCTGGTTGTTGCGCTGCAGGCTGCAATCGCGCTCGTCGAAGACAAAAATGTTGCCGTAGACATCGGCAATGACCTGGATTTCTATATGACGCACGCCGGTGAGAAATTTCTCCACAAAGACGCGCGGATTGCCGAAAGAAGCCTGGGCCATGGCCGAAGCTTTGATGAACGCGTCCTCCAGGCCGTCGTTGTCGTGAACCTCAAAGATGCCTCTGCCGCCGCCGCCGCCCTCGGCTTTGAGCAGGATGGGAAATCCCGTTTCCGCGGCAACGGCCCGCGCCTTGGGCACGTCCACCGCGCCGTCGGACCCCGGTACCACCGGAATGCCCAGTTCCCGCGCCAGACGGCGTACTTGCACCTTGTT
>JAITEY010000039.1 GCA_031281815.1 Desulfovibrio sp.
CGTATAAATTTTCGCATCAGTCCCAATGAGGGGAGTCGGCCTGAGCCGGCGCAGTGCCGACTGGGGAAATCATTTTCCCCGGTGGGGTCCGGGGCTGCGCCCCGGCCGCCGGAGGCGTAAAAAACAGGTGTTACCCGGTACTACAAACTGAACATCCCGACAAAAGGGTTGCTGCGTTTTTCGTCGGCTATTCGGGTAACGGGCCCGTGCCCGGAATAGACCGCGGTGGCGTCGGGCAACGTGAACAGCTTGTCGCGGATGGAGGCGCAGAGAACGGCATGGTTGCCGCCGGGGAAATCCGAGCGTCCGATGGAGCGGTAGAACAGGGTATCGCCCGAGAAGACGGCGCCGAGTTCGCTGAAGTAAAAGGAAAGGCTGCCCGGAGTATGTCCCGGCGTGGCGATGACCCGGCAGACGGTGCCGAGCAGGGGTATGTCGCCCGGCTGCAGCGAACTGAACTCGTAACGCGGAACCTTGGGCAGTCCCCAGGTGCCGCCCATGCCCAGTTCGTCGGCGAGCATGTAGCGGTCGCCTTCAGGGCCGAGCACTGTCGCCCCGGTAGCGGCCGCCAGCGGCGCGACGCCGAAGGTATGGTCGAAATGCAGGTGGGTCAGCAGGATGTGACCGAGACGCAGCTTGCGCTCGCCGAGCATGCGCAGAACCGCCTTGGGGTCGCCGCCGGGATCCACGGCGACGGCCTCGTCGTCCGTATATATGACTAAACAGTTGGTTTCCAGGGGCCCCAGGGGGAAAACGGCGACCTGCATACAAACTCCTTTCGAGTGCGGTTGCGCTTTGTCGTCAACCGATTTTGCGTTTGAACATTTTTTCCAGATGTTCCGGGGTGAATTCCAGCACAGCGGGACGCCCGTGCGGGCAAAATTCGCAATCCGGAGTCTCCAGCCAGCTTTTCAGGAGTTCGGCAGCCTCGTCTCCCGTCAGGGCTTGGCCCGCCTTGACTGCGGAACGGCAGGACATGAGATGCAGAATATCCTCCGGACCGTCCGCGCGTTCCGTCAGGACGGCGCGCAACAGTTCCACGGCTTCGCCCGGTTCAAGCATCGGCGGGGTTCCGCGTATATACAGGACAGCCTGCTCAAATTCAAGATCGTATCCGAAACGCGTCAGCATACCGAGACAGGCGCGCAAACGTTCTTCTTCAGACGGATGCAGAGGAATTTTTTCCGGGAGCATCAGAAGCCTGCTTGCGCCTGAGGATGCTTCGCGTTCGAAAGAATCCATGAGCACCCGCTCGTGGGCGGCGTGTTGATCCACGAGCAACAGTGTCTTGTCGCGCACCAGAATCAGGTAGGTGTCCGCCAACTGCCCCAAGCAGACAAGGTCACCCACGGCAACGGGATACCCTTTATCCCTCCGTTCCCAAGTATAGCCGCGCATTTCAAAGACCGGCTCTTCCTGTTCAGCGCGGCTTTCATCGGGGCGGACGTCCACCAGCCGGGGACTGTCCAGGCTGCCCCAGAAACCGGGCGGACGCACGGCGCGCAGGGAGTCCTCAACGCGCGGGCCGCCTGTTCCCGTATCCCCGGAGACCGCGTGTCTCGCAGTTTCATGCGCGGCAGAGGCCGTGTACAAGGGAGGGAACAGCCCCGTTCCCGTGTCCGGTTCGAAGCTTTCCGGTAGATATCCGCGCGCTTCGTAAGATTCAGGGCCGCCGTTGCCTGCGGCGTCCCGCATTGCTCCGGGTTCGTGTCTTTCGGCGGGGGAGAGTGTCGGGCCGCCGCTTTCCGGAACGTACAGTTCGCTTAAGCGTTGCGCGACTGCGCGGCTTTCGGGGTCCTGTTCGGCGTAGGGGCGGTCGGGCGCATCCCGGCCGGCCTGGAAGGCGTTGCCGCCGAGTACGGCGGAAGAGCCGAGTATGTTGACTACGGCGGAGAAGACGGCGCGTTCTTCCCGAAAGCGAACTTCGGTCTTGGCGGGATGCACATTGACGTCCACATCCCCGTGGTCCGGTTCCAGAAAAAGCAGAACCTGCGGGTATTCGCGCGTGGTAAGGCGGCCTTTGTAGGCCTCGCGCACCGCCTGGAACAGCATGCGGTCGGCGACGGGACGCCCGTTGACGTAGAGCAGGATGCGGTCGCCCCTGACCTGACTGTTGTGGGGCGGAGACATAAGGCCGTGCGCGCGTATTCCGTTGTGCTCGCCGGCAAACGGGCGGAGGTTTTCCACGATCTGGGGGGGCCATATGAGCATCAGCCTGTCCTGCAGGGAAAGGCCGGCGGGCAGACGCAGCAGTTCCTGCCCCCGGCTCCCCGTGCCGGAGAGGTACAGGCTGAAGGTTGTATTGAGGTGCGCCAGGGCCGGGCGCAACAGCATTTCGCGGCAACGCTTGAGTTCCGTGGCGGGGTTTTTGAGAAATTTCAGGCGCGCGGGCACGTTGGCGAAAAGGTCGCGGACCTCGATGTTGGTTCCTTCAGTAACGGCTGACGGCGCGGGACTGGACACGACACCGTGGCGCACGCGTATGCAGGCGCCGTTTGCTCTCGGTACGGTCTCGTCTCGGGACGCGTCCGGGGGGCCGTATTCACTGCGGGACGTTCCGGATGCGTCCCCGGCGTTTTTTCCGGGGCGGTCATTGCGTCGGCATGCGCTTTCGAGCAGCATGTCGGACACGGAGCCGATGCTTGCCAGGGCTTCGCCCCGGAAGCCGTAGCTTGCAACATGCAGCAAATCGTGAAATCCCGTCACTTTGCTGGTGGCGTGACGGGTAACGGCAGCTTCAAGTTCGTCGGCGGGTATGCCTGAACCGTTGTCCCGCACCGCGACGAGACTTATGCCGCCTTCCTGCAGGGACACGGCGATCTCCGCGGCTCCGGAGTCCAGGCTGTTTTCGACCAATTCTTTGAGTACGCCTGCCGGCCGGTCAATGACTTCTCCCGCGGCGATTTGATTGCGCAGGACTTCGGGCAACAGACGTATGGGACGATGACGGGGCACTGTGCGCATGCATGCAGTATAGTGTAAAACGGCAAAAAACTCGACAGGAAATTTTATGCCGGACCGGGAAAAGCGCGTCGGGAGCCTGCGCGGCACTTGATTTTATGCAATAAAAGCTTAGTATGTGCAACACGCAGGGCGTACTTGGAAATAGGGAGCGGGTATGATGTCCAATGAGAAACAGATTTCGGTCGATCCGTTGTCGGAGTATGCCCGCGACCGCGTTCAGAGCGGGAGCCGGTTTTCAGTCGGGGTCAAGGCGGCGTATGATCCGGAAATGTTGTATGTGGAATGCCATGTATGCGGCAAACCGGTGCTTTGGGAGACGGGCAAAACAACTGAATTGTTGCTTTCCGCCGGAGTGGACGTGAGCAAGCTGGACGAACGCTGCCTGATTTTGTCCGAGGGATGCCCCGCGTGTTCGCCCGGCAACCGCAGCGGATTTACATTGGCTGTTGTGCGCATAGCGGGCCTGACCCCGGAAGAGGCAGCCTACATGGCGCGTCCCGGCGGCAGCGCATAGTGAGATGTCACATTTGTATTGTCGTAGATCACGTGTTGCATGCCGGCAGCAAGCAACCCATCAGGCAATGTTGCTACGGAGAGGATGATATATGTTTTTTGATATTATTTTTTCATCGTTATTTTTGTAGTTGAAGCGGCGCGGTTACTCATAATGCGTCCACATGCGAATGATTTTAATAATGCCGTCATATGGTGTGCAGTATTCGTCCTTCTCGCCTCCAACATTGGGGAGTATCTGGTACACAAGCCGGTGCCGAAGGTTGATGCGGCGCGAGTAGGCATCATCATAGCCATGTAATTTTTCATAGCGTGGCGGATTCTGATAGGGATTTTCGCGGAGCACGCGCAACAAGGCCACGGCTTTGGGCTTCAGTCCGGTCTGTTCCAGCTTGATCGCGTCCTTTCCGGCCTGAGGCGTCAGTATCAGCTTATACATCCGGCCAGACCTCGGACAGAGGAGCGCATTCAGACAAAGGGGCATCTCTGCCCTGCTTGATGGAGTCCATCATGCCGGGTATGGAGTTCAGGTATGTGCTGTCGTCTCTGAACAGGCCCAAGCGGTACTTCTGGAAGAGGATGAATTCCAGAATGCTGTTTACGGTTTCATCAGGCAGATTTTCTATTTCCGCTCTGATTTGTTCTCTGGCAAGCATAGTTTGCTCCTTATATATGATGAATGACTTGCATGCCCACCAGCAGGCGGCAACAGTGGCTTTCTCCGCCCGGCCGGCGGTCAACATAGTCAGCTAGGCCCCGCCGGCCGCGCAGTTTAAAGTAGCCCACGCAAAAATCGGCCCGCTCGGCGGCTTGCAGCGTCTGTTGCAAAGCCGGAAGCAACGGAAGAGCTATGTTGTCGAAAATTCTCGGCATGGTCTCCTCAATTTTCAGCCGCTTGGTTGATCCGCCGTATTTGATCAGTTTACTTTGTGGTCCGACTGAAAGCAATTTTTTTTATTACGCCGGTGCATTCTTCGCTTTTATGTCCCGCCGGATCATAGTGATTAAAGCACAACGGCGACCGGGATTTCCTCGGCCGCCGTTGTGCGGTGTTGTCAGTCCGTCCGCTGCTCAGACCAGAAGAGGCACTATGAGCAACGCGACGATGTTGATGATTTTGATAAGGGGGTTGATGGCCGGGCCGGCGGTATCCTTGTAGGGATCGCCTACCGTATCCCCGGTAACGGCGGCCTTGTGCGGGTCCGAACCTTTCCCGCCGAAATGGTTGTCCTCAATATATTTTTTGGCATTGTCCCAGGCCCCGCCGCCCGTCGTCATGGAAACGGCGACGAAAATGCCCGTGACTATGGACCCCATGAGTACGCCGCCCAAGGCCTGTACCCCGGCATCCGGACCCATCAGCAGGCGCATGACCAGACCGACGAGGATAGGAACCAGAACCGGCAGCAGCGAAGGGGCGATCATTTCGCGTATGGCTGCCTTGGTCAGCATGTCCACGGTCCGTGAATAATCCGGCTTGGCCTTGCCTTCCATGATGCCGGCGATTTCGCGGAACTGGCGGCGCACTTCGTTGACGACGGAACCCGCCGCCCGGCCGACCGCTTCCATGGCCATGGCGCCGAAGACATAGGGGACCAGGCCGCCGATGAACAGGCCGATGATGACCGGGGGAGCGGAAAGGTCAAAGCTGATGCTGCGTCCCGCCGCTTCCAGCGCGTGCGTATAATCGGCGAAGAGCACCAGGGCGGCCAGACCGGCCGAGCCTATGGCATAGCCTTTGGTTACGGCCTTGGTAGTGTTGCCGACGGCGTCGAGGGGGTCGGTCACGGCCCGGACGTAGGGGGGCAGTTCCGCCATCTCGGCTATGCCGCCCGCATTGTCGGTAATGGGCCCGTAAGCGTCGATGGCCACAATGATGCCGGTCAGGGAGAGCATGGATGTCGCGGCCACGGCAATGCCGTACAGACCAGCGAGCATATAGGCCGCGTAGATGCTGAAGCATACGGCCAGAACGGGCAGAGCGGAGGAACGCATGGACAGGGCGAGGCCGGCGATGATGTTCGTCGCGTGCCCGGTCTGCGAAGCTTCAGCCACGCCGCGCACCGGGGCATATTCCGTCGAGGTGTAATACTCCGTGATCCAGACCAGCAGTCCGGTCAACAGCAGACCCACCAAGGCCGCGCAGTAAAGCCGGAAGGCCGCGCCGCCGGCGATGCCCATGGAAGCCAGCAGCGCGTTGTCCGGCATAAAAATGTACGTGATGGGCAAAAAGCCCACGACGGCGGCCGCGCCTGCCGCGAGCAGCCCCTTGTACAGCGCCTTCATGATTTTGCCGTCCGGGCCTATGGTGACGAAACGGCAGGCAAACACCGAGGCCAGAATGGAAAATCCGCCCAAGACCAAGGGGTATGCGGCCGCGCGCGCTTCCGCGCCCTTGATCAGCAGGGCGCCGAGCAGCATGGTGGCGATGATGGTCACGGCGTAGGTTTCAAAAAGGTCGGCGGCCATGCCCGCGCAGTCGCCGACATTGTCGCCGACGTTATCGGCGATGACCGCGGGATTGCGGGGGTCGTCCTCGGGAATCCCCGCCTCGACCTTGCCCACAAGGTCGGCGCCGACATCGGCGCCCTTGGTGAAAATACCGCCGCCGAGCCTGGCGAATATCGAAATCAGGGAACCGCCGAAGCCGAGCCCTATCAGAGGTTTGATGACCTCGGCCGGCGCGCCGGCACAGAACAGGTTCAGCAGAACATAATACCCGGCCACGCCGGCCAGACCAAGCCCGACCACGAGAAAGCCGGTGATGGAGCCTCCCTTGAAGGCTACGGCCAGGGCTTCGGACAGACCCTGCTGCGCCGCCGCCGTCGTACGTACGTTGGCCTTGACGGAAACGTTCATGCCTATGAAGCCCGCCGCTCCTGAAAGCGCCGCGCCCAAAGCGAAGCCGAACGCGGTGCTGAACCCCAGGGCCGCCCACAGCAGGATGAACAGCACACAGCCGACGACGGCGATAGTCGTGTATTGGCGTTTCAGGTAAGCGGCGGCGCCTTCCTGAACGGCGCCCGCAATCTCCTGCATTCGCTCGTTGCCCGCGGGCAGAGCGGCTATTTCCCTGCCGGAGCGTATCCCGTGAATAATTGCGAATGCCGCGCAGGCAAGCGCGAACAAAAGGCCGAAGGTCGCCATAAGCTTTCCTCCCTGGTTGGATGCGCTTCTTCGCACGGCGCCGCAGACCGGGCGGCTTCCCGTCCGGTCGTAAGGCCGGACAGGCGTGCGTGAGGTGGGTATCGTATAGACGGCCTGCATCCGCTTGTCAATAAACGGCAATTCGGCCGGAATTCCCTTTGTGGTCCGAAACCTCTCCTGCAGGGCGATTTCCGCTTGACGCCCCGGCAGAGTCGGGCATACCGTGCCGGCAACGCTTCCTTTCAGGGATAGGCAATCCACCCGGCTCCCGGTCCGTCGGGGGGAGCCGGCGGGCAGACGGGGCCGGGCGTGCATTGAACCATAAGGAAACGATGATGAAAAAAATTTCGGCTTTGCTTCCGGCCGCCGCCGCCGCCGTGGCGGCGTTGTTGCTGTTTTCTTTGCCTTTTGCCGGCGCGGCCTCGGGCGCGGCTGCGGACGAGGCAGTCATAACCCTGCCGCCGCCGGACAAGAGCGGCGGGATACCCTTGATGCAAGCTTTGAGCGAGCGCAGAAGCAACCGCAATTTTTCCGAGCAGGCTTTGTCGCGGCAGGATTTGAGCAATCTGCTCTGGGCTGCGTTCGGCGTGAACCGTCAGGACGGCCGGCGCACGGCGCCGACAGCGAATAATTCCCGGAAAGTTGCAATTTTCGCAGCCATGGGCACAGGCGTGTGGCAGTATGACGGCGCGGCGAATACCCTGACCAAAGTATTGAGCCGCGATACGGTCAAGGAGTTCGGAGGCGCACCGCTGACCTTGGTGTATGCCGCCCCCGAAGGATTGCACGACGCCATGCACCTGGGTTCCGTCTACCAGAATGTGGGACTGTACTGCGCTTCGGCCGGTCTGGCGAACGTGGTCAAAGCCACGGGCGTCGACGTGCTGAAAAACGATTTGAGACTCCCCGAAGGCTACAAGATTTTAATCATCCAGTCCGTCGGCAAGCCGAAATAACTGCGGCTGCTTTTTGCGGCGCAACGGTTGCGTTCGCGGCGGACTGCCGACGGCGTCCGCCGCGAAATTTCTTCTCCGGCCGCAGCAAATGTGCAGCAGTTTACCGCACTGTTACCCCGGACGGGGCATCACTTTTCAATCCACTCGGCGTAAACCGCCGCGAGTTCCTCTTGGCTGTACGTCGGCCGCGCATACTGCCCGGCCGCTTTTTTTTGACGCGAAGCCTCGCCCAAGAGCAGTGCGGCGGCAACGGACACATTGAAGCTTTGAATCATGCCGTACATGGGTATGCAGACTTCGGCATCGGCCAGAACGGCAAACTCCGCGTTCAGTCCCCGGTGCTCGTTACCCAGGACAAAGGCCGCAGGCAGCGTAAGATCCAAATCGTACAGGGATACGGCGGACGCGGAGCAACTCGCGGCATAAACATGCATGTTCCCGGCCCGCAGGCGTGCCGTCAACGACGACAACTCCCTGTGCCGGACTGTTTTTACCCATTTACGCGCCGAGGCGGAACTGCCTGCGGCAAGGGCCGGAAAAGGCGTATCCGTATAATACAGATGCACTTCGGGCACGCCGAAGGCGTCGCAACTGCGCAGAATCGCCGAAACATTGTGCGGGTCGTGAATATTGTTGAGCACCAGGGTCAGGTCCTTGCGGCGCAGGCCGAGTACCTGCCGGATTCTGGCTACGCGCTCGGCGGTGCGGCGTCGTGTGGAGGGCATACGTTGTTTTCCGGAGGAGGGGGCAGTGACGGCGTCAAGCCTTGTTGAGAGCCTTTGCGCTTGAGAGTGCCGCATCAACAAGTTTTTTTCGGACGAACTTGTTCAGTTCCGTCAGCACTTCGTCCAAATTCAGAGGTTTCCCTACATGGGCGTTCATTCCGGCTGCGCGGCATTTTTCAATATCCTCTTTCAAAACATTCGCAGTCATGGCAATGATGGGAACAGTTTTTGCCGCGGGCGCATCCATCGCGCGAATGCGGCGCGTGGCCTCCAACCCGTCCATTTCGGGCATCTGCATATCCATGAGAATCGCGTCGTATGTATCGGGCTTCGCACTGAACAACTCCACAGCCTGTATGCCGTTTTCCGCGCAGTCGATTTCCGCCCCCGTGGGTTCCAGCAGCGTCAATACAATTTCGCGGTTGATTTCCACATCCTCCGTCAACAGCAGCCGGCACCCGGCAAAAATATTCTCAATGTTCTCCTGCGGAGTTTCCGCTTCGTGAGTGCCGGCAACGCCCATGCACTCGTTGATCACCTCGGCCACAGCCGAGGGGAACAGGGGTTTGCATAAAAACTTGTCCACCCCCGCCCGAGTTGCCGGCTCCTTGATGTCGTCCCACTCGGCAGCGGAAATCATGATGACGGAGGAGTGTTCTCCCCCGTGCTCTTTCAGACGACGGGAGAGTTCGATCCCATCCATGGCCGGCATACGCCGGTCCACAACATAGATGGTGTACGGTCCGTTTTTCTCTACCAGGGCCAGGGCGTAGTCGCCGCCGTCCGCAGTGTCGCAGGCAATGCCCAGCCCTTGGGCAATCTCCGCGAAATTTTCACGGACATCCGGCTCGTCGTCAATTATCATAACGCGTATGTCGCTCCAACGCACGCCGGGATCCGGCAACGGCCGCGACGCACCGTCGCTCCGTGCCGCCTTTACCGTAAACGCGAAGGTAGAGCCTTTCCCCGGCGTCGATTCTACCCGGATATGCCCGTTCATCAACTCGATGAAGTGCTTGGAGATGGCAAGCCCCAATCCGGTGCCGCCGTATTTTCGGGTGATGCCGTTTTCAGCCTGCTGAAAGGGCGTGAACAGGCGCGCCTGCTGTTCGGGGCTGATGCCTATGCCGTTGTCCGTCACGCTGATCAGTATCTCGCACAGCCCGTCGCTTTCGCCCAGGAAGGCGGTATTCAACGAAACCGTGCCGTTTTCGGGCGTGAACTTCGCCGCGTTGGAGAGTAAATTCGTCACTACCTGGGCCAAGCGTTGATCATCTCCCACCAGCACAGGCGGGATGGCCGGGTCAATGTGGACGTTGAAACGCAGGCGCTTGTCGTCCATGCGAAAGTTAATTATGCCTGCCGCCCGGCTCAGCATTTTTTCAAAGCTGAACGCTACCCGGGAAAGCTCCACCTTGCCTGCCTCGATCTTCGACATGTCGAGGATGTCGTTGATGACGGCCAGAAGATGATTGGACGCATCCTCTATTTTGCCGAAGGCATAGTCCTTGCGCTGCAGGTCGGTCGCCTTTTTCCCGATGGCCGTCATGCCGATAACGGCGTTCAGCGGGGTGCGTATCTCGTGGCTCATGTTGGCGAGAAACAGGCTCTTTGCCTGGGCCGCGGCAAGGGCGGCCTCAATCCGCTCCTGCAGGGTCCCCACCATCACCTTGAGCGACTCGGCCAGCTTCCGGCTTTCGCCTTCCCCGCCGACATCAAGCTTTTCCGCGAGCTGTCGGCGCAGTTCCGGTGATTTTTCATACTCGCCGCAGGAAATCATGGCGGAGGCTTCGGTCAGCCGCTCAATCGGGCGCACGATATCGTGCGCTACTACTAAGGTCGCCGTGAGCGCGAACGCAAAGATGATTGCCGAGGCGATCAGTATGGCGACCAGCAATGCGTTGGATGAAGCCGTCATTTCGCCCTCGTCGAAAACAACGGCCAGGGTCCAGCCCGTAGACGGCATAGTGCGCGTCACGATGTATTCCTTCACCCCACGCGTCCCCATGCCGTACATGGCTCCGTCCTCGGCCGCCGCCATCTGCCTGCGAATCTCAGGATAGTGCGCCGGATTCAAAGCAACAAACTCGCGGTGATGTCCGTCAACAATAATTTTCCCGTGATTGTCGAATATTACGATATAGCCGGTGTTGAGAATCTTGCGCGCGTTCAAATCTCCGATCAGGCTTTCCAGGCTGTAATCCACGCCTACCATGCCCAAAGGCTTATCGGCAAGATCTCGGGTTTTGACCATGATGCTGCAAACCATGCCGCCGCCCGTTGTCAGATAAGGTGATGAAATCGTCACCTCCTGTTCGTCGGCCATGACTTCTTTATACCACGAACGTTCACGCGGATCGTAGTGCGGGTTTTTGATTGACCCTTCCGGCGCCTGGGCGTATTGGCCATCATCGTTCGCCATGAACACCAATCCGAAGTTGTCGTTGGCGTTGTGTATTTTAATGAATTCATCGTAAATTCGCTGTTCATAGGGCGGATGATTTTTATACCAAAGCGTTGAAACTTCAGTGGTATCAAGATAGCTGGTCAATTTGCCGCGGGAATTGCGCACCATGTCAAGATTTGCCAAATATTTTACGTTCATTTCGCCGGGCTCCATAAACGTACGTATCCGCTCCTCAATACGTTCCAATTGGCTTGTAGACAGGTTGAAAAACGACTCTATAGCAGCTTGTCGTGCGAGAATATAAACGACAGTTGATATGCACCCGCATACCAAGAACAGGCAGACGGTAATTGTCGTAATCAATCGCCTACGGATAGACAAGCAATTTTCCTCCTTAACAAAGTCGGTCGGCGCCGGCAGGGCAATCGATCCATGACCGCCGTATGCCTGTTCGCCGAAAGGGAGGCAGCCGCCTCTAAAATCAGGAATATTCCGGCTATGCTACGCTATAGGGTTGTTTATACTGCACGGCAGGAGTAAATACAATACGTTTTTACGATGAAGCTCACGGCTCACTCTCCCCTGAAAGAAATAACAATACGCCGAGATAGCATGTAAATTTGAAAAGCGCAGCCGCGTTGCACGGTTTTTGCGAATCCGACCGGCGATGTCCCTCTTGACTTCCGCGCCGGGCAGGGTAAAGTATCCGCGTTGCGCACCGTCGGGGGGTCAGGGGCCGGACTCTCATTAGGGACCGGACTCGGCAGACCCGATGCGCGCCGCCGAACATCATACTCTCCCGCGGGGTTGTTATGTCGCACATTTTTACAGCCAATCTTTCCCATTCCGGCGATGCCTGGATAGGTGTCGGCCTCATCGGCGTGTATTTTGTATGGATGCTGTATACGGCGCTGATGCGCATCTCCAAAGGCGAGCATCTGCATCATTAGGGCAACGCCGATACTGCTTCGGGCGCTGCAGTCGGCACGGGCGGGCGCAGGTTCGGTGTGAGCAGGCGCGGTGATTGTTTCCGCAGATTACCGTATTCATCATTCATCCACCCGGAACCGGTGTCCGCAGCGCGCGCTGTTTGCCGCCGAGGCCCCGGCCGATCAGAGGCAATTCATCGGCACAGGGCTTTTTCCCGTTGCCCGTTGCTTGACATACGAAGCGGCAGAGGGTAAATGCCGCACTCTATCTTTTTGGAGGAATACATGTACGCAGTCATCGAAACCGGCGGTAAACAGTTCCGCGTCGAGGAAGGCACCCGCCTGCGCGTTGCGGCTCTTGATGCCGAAGTCGGGAGCGAAGTCGTCATGGACAAGGTGCTTTTGCTTGGAGGCGAAGCCCTTGCCGTGGGCAAACCCTATGTGGAAAATGCCAGGGTTGCGGCGGAAGTGCTGGAACACGGACGCGGCGAAAAGATCCTTGTCTTCAAGAAGCGGCGCCGTCATGATTCACGACGCAGCAAAGGGCATCGTCAAATGTATTCCGCCGTCCGAATCACATCCATCTCGTCCTGACAAGGAGGCCGGCCATGGCACATAAAAAAGCGGGCGGCAGTTCACGCAACGGCCGCGACAGCGCGGGACAGCGCCGCGGGATCAAACGCTTCGGCGGTCAACCCGTGCTTGCGGGCAACATCATCGTGCGCCAGCTCGGCACCCGCGTGCATCCGGGGACAGGCACGGGACTGGGCAGGGATTTTACCATTTTCGCCGTCAGGGACGGCATCGTGAAGTTTGAAAAATTTGTGCGTAAAAATCGTGTGCTGACCAGAGTGCATGTGCTTCCGGCGCAAACCGGGCAGGCGTGATACGGCCGGCATGCCGGCAAAAACGCTTGGACAGTGTTGAAGAGCCGGCCACGGGATACCTTTGATCAGAAACTCCTTTACGGTACGAAATCTCCCCTTCAGGGAGATTTCTGTTTGACGTCCTGTAAAGCCGGGTGTGGATTGAGATATGCGCTTTGTGGATGAAGCCGTGATTACCGTGCGCTCCGGCAAGGGCGGGAGCGGTTGCGTTTCCTTCAGGCGCGAAAAGTTCATCCCCAGGGGCGGCCCGGACGGCGGCAACGGAGGAGACGGCGGCAGCGTCGTACTTCATGCTTCTTCCCGCCTGCTCTCGCTGTATGATTTTCGCCTCAAACGCCTGTATGAAGCCGAAAACGGCAAGCCGGGAGAGGGCTCGCAGTGCGACGGGCGCAAGGGCCGGGATCTGATTCTGGAATTGCCCGTCGGCACGCAGGTGTATGTGTTGCGCAACGGCCGACAGGGTGAACTGCTCGGCGATTTGGCTGAAAACGGCGCGGAACTGCTTGTCGCCGCCGGAGGGCGGGGCGGCAAGGGCAATGAACATTTCAAATCCGCCGTCGTGCGCGCGCCGCGTTTTGCCCAACCCGGCGAAGCGGGGCAGGAGTTCACGCTGGGGCTGGAATTGAAAATTCTGGCGGACTGCGCTTTGCTCGGTCTGCCCAATGCCGGAAAATCCACGTTTATAGCGACGGTGTCCGCCGCCAGACCGAAAATCGCCCCGTATGCGTTCACCACGCTGGTGCCGAATCTCGGCGTCATGCTCGACGACGACGATTGGGAACGGCGCATGGTTATCGCCGATATTCCCGGTTTGGTGGAAGGGGCGCACAGGGGTCGAGGACTGGGGCATCGTTTTCTCCGTCATTTGGAGCGCGCGCGTTTTTTGCTGCACCTGCT
The DNA here is from genome assembly GCA_031281815.1 of Desulfovibrio sp. GTDB lineage: Bacteria > Desulfobacterota > Desulfovibrionia > Desulfovibrionales > Desulfovibrionaceae > Frigididesulfovibrio. The sequence continues at coordinate 13,426 of JAITEY010000039.1, forward strand.
GAGCATCGAAGACATCAACCCCGCCGATCCCTTTGCGGGCTTTGAACTCCTGAACAACGAACTGGAGTTGTTTTCCCCGGAACTTATGCGGCTCAGGCAGATTGAGGTCATTACCAAGATTGACCTAGCCCCGGTCGAGCTTCTGCAGGAGATATCCGGGCAAGCGCAACGCGGGGGGCGTGAGCTTTTTTTTGTTTCCGCCCTGACCGGCCGAGGCATGGAAGCGCTTACGGAGCATATGTGGGCCGTGTGCAGGGAAACGCAGGCCGGTATTCCGAGCAGCGTTTTCCCCGGATTCGAGGCCTCCGCGCCGGAGTCGGACGAAGACGTCCCCGGCGGTGAACGCGGGGCCGGCGACGGGAAGTTTGACATAGACGTTGTTTACTGCGAATAATCAATGCCTTGTCCGGCACGGATAAAGACGCTTTTTGTGTAATCCGACAAGCCCGCAAAAGCGGACGGGTGTCGGATTGCACAAGCAGGCACAGCGAAATCCGGAGGTTTTTGCGCCGTCGGACACGGCATAATCTTTTTTCACGAGAGGCGGCAAGTTTGGATACAAGGCCTTTCCGGCGCGGCGGACGGCAGATAGAACGCATCTGTGATTCCCTCTGTTCCCCGGCTCCCTATCAGACCATGATGCACGAGTCGCCGGGTGACACCCCCATGCCGTCTTTGGAGGCCATGGGGGAAATCATGAGCCGGCTGCGGGCGGCGCTGTTTCCG
>JAITEY010000072.1 GCA_031281815.1 Desulfovibrio sp.
CGCCGTACTGTTTTTGCAGATGCGGGAGGGCCAGTTTTCCGGCGGTCGAATCGCGCAGGAAAGCGACGCGCAGCGGCGCTTGCAAAGCGATCTCGGAAAGCGGAAGGTCGGCGGCGCGGCTGATGAATTTGACGGAACGTTCCCGCACCGCTCGGCTCACCATCAATCTCGGCGCGTTGATGTTGTCGGGATCGAAATCGCCGGACAAATCGATGCTGTGGTCGCGGACGCCCTGCCGCAACTCGTTCCACTCGCAGATTTTTATCTCGAAGGAAACGCCGAAAAGTTTGCGCATCAACGCGATCAGCTCAACCGTGTAGCCATCCGGCGAACCGTCGTCCTGATAAAAGCATTCGGAGCCTTCCATAACGCCGTAGGTAAACGTTTTTCGCTTGGCAAGCACTTTCTCGAGGGCCTGGATTTCCTCTTGCGTGATGCCGGGAATTTCGCGAAAGTTCGCGGGAAAGGCGCTGTCTTTCTCATCGGGCGAGGCAACCGCGACAAAAAAACTGCCCGCCGCCAGAAAAAACGCCAGAAGAAAGCACACCGGCAAGAACCGCGTCGCGCTTGATGGGCGGTCGCTCCTTCGTTCGTTTTCTTTCATTGCACGTCTCCCGGCAAGGAAGGGCAGTCATACGCTTCAACTTCAATCACTTCGGCAGAAAGCTTTTCCACGGCTTGAAAATACTCTCCCTGAGGCGAATATCCATTCCGTCAGCTGAACTTTTCCGGCTATATTCAGGGCACCCGACAATTTGGTTTTTTACAGGAACAGACTGCGTTTCGGTCAGATGTATACTCATCACCGAATCTGTGCATGATGTTGAATTTACGTCCAAGTGAAAAATATTGCAAGAGCGCTGCGCGGCCGGTCTTTCTTGAAGGTCGTTACTCTATGTGCTACACTACGGTCATGTCGTCCGGCGGAAAAAAACATGCGCCTTCGGGAGCGCGCGCAAAACAGCGGAAGAAACGCGGCAAAAAAAACGGCGTGCAGATCCCCCTGCCTGTCGGCAACAGTCTGTCGCGCGCCGGAGCGGCAGTTGCGGACGTCCGGGAAGCGGCCGTATGCGCCGAAAGACCGGTCGCCGGCGGCGCGCCGCCGCAAAAAGCGGCTTCAGACGGAGACTTCCCTACCTCAAGCGGAGACTTTCTTACCTCAGGCAGAGCTTTTCTTCTGGCCGCCTGCGTCTGCCTGCTGTTGCTTGTTCTGGAGTCCGGGCGCGCGGCACGTTATCTTGACGAATTTGCCCCCGGCGGCACGGCGGAAAAGGCCGCATCCCTGCTCCGCACAATCGGCAAGGCGAGCGGCGCGGCCCGTCTGGGTGCATGGGAAGACGCCCTGATTCGGTACCTGGCCGGGAACACGCCCGCCGTTCGGCAAAAGACGCCGCTCTCCGCCGGAGCGGACGGTCCGGACGGACGCTCGCGCGGCGTCGAGACAATATACAGTGGTGGTCTTCCTGCCGGAAGAATCGGTCCGGACGGGAGCTCTCGCGGTGTCGAGACAGCCCGCGCGCCTGCGCGGGAACCCGCGTCGGGTCCGGCGGAAACAGCGGGTGTGCGCGCCGGACCGCCGGCAGCGCCGCAAGTATCGGTGCTTCCGGCAACACGGGCAGCTTCCGGACAACAAGGTGCGCCCGACGCATCAAGGCTTTCTGCGGAGCATCCTGCGGTTCACGGACCGCAGCCCGCGACGGCGCCGCAGGTTACAGATGCCGCAGCGCAGCAGACCGTATCTGCCGCGGTGCCGCAGGCGAAAACGGCGGCACTGCGGGCTCCAACGGCGGCGCAGGCGGAAACGGCGGCACTGCGGGCTCCAACGGCGACGCAGGCGGAAACGGCAGCGCCGCAGACGGCGGGCACCGCCCTTCCGTTTCCGGACGATGCTCCGCAAGAGAGCGCCGGGGCGGGCGCGTCCGTTCCCGGCGATTCCGCCCTGTCCGGGGCGACACTTGCTTCCCTGCCGGAAATTTCCGGGCTTGAGGGAGCGGGCAGAAAGCGCAAAACGGTGCTGCTGGTCGGCGATTCCATGATGGGCTGGGGTTTGGGGCACATGCTCGAGCGCAGCATGCGCGCCTATCCTTGGATTTCCGTGAAACGTTATTCGCGGCCGTCTACCGGCCTCTGCCGCACCACCGACGTCGATTGGCCGAAGTATCTCGGCGAGTTGGTGACGGAGCATTCCCCGGACCTGGTCGTCATCTCCATAGGCGCCAACGACGGCTTCTCAATGACGGACCTGAACCGGCGCGCCTGCACCGTGTTTACCCCGGCCTGGGAAGCGGAATACCGGCGCCGGGCCGAGGACTTCGTGCACATAGCGGGGTCTCGCGGGGCCAAGGTGCTCTGGGTCGGCCTGCCCGTTGCCGGGGTGGACAAGATAGAAAAAGTGCTGCGCACCGTTTCCCGTCTTCAGCAGGAAGCCTGCGCGAAATTCGATTTCGTATCCTATCTTGATGTCCGCGCCGTGCTGGCGGACAAGGACGGCCGGTACACCACGTTCCGTCCCGGCAACAATGCGGAACCGGTGCGTATACGCGCAACCGACAAGGTCCATGTGTCCGCGGCGGGCGGGAAACTGCTGACGGACCATATCATGCCGTCCGTCCTGAAAACCCTCGGCAGCGCCCTGCAGGGAGGCGCCGACAACAGCCGGGGCACGGCCCGCGCCAAGTCCGTCGCGCGCGCGGGCAAGGCCGGCGGTTAGGGAAACGTCTATGCGCAGATTCTCACAGGCCTTTTGTATTGCCGTCACGGCTGTTGCCGTCGCGTTTGCCTTTTCGTGCGCCCGGCAGCAGCATGAAACGGAAGAATTCGCGCCGGCGCGCGCGGCATACGAACCTTCGGGGAACGTGTTTTTCGACGCTGTCCTTGAACGCGCCGCCGCCGTGGGATCCTGCGAGGTGCTGGTGGTGGGGGACAGCCTGGTGGAAGGATTGCACGGGAATTACAGCGGCAAGGATATTTTCGCGGCCGGCGTGCGGGGCGCGGGAACCGCGGACTGGCTTGTCTATGCGCCGCTTCTGTTGCGCGTCATCAAGCCGAAGGCGGTGATTCTCGCTTTGGGCGTTAACGATTCGCCGCGGCTCAGACCGGACAAGCTCCCCTATTTTTTCCGGCGTTATGAGGAAGTTTGCCGGCTGCTCAGCGAGGGAGGAGCGAAACTCACGGTTTCGACCATGCTCCCCGTGCGTCGGGCCAAGGGCAAACAAGGGCGTGCGGCGAACCGCATAGACCCTGCCGTGCTGCGCCGCATGAACGCGGGCATCGTGCAGATAGCCGACGCCGGCGGTTACGGCGTGATTCATTCGTTCGCGGCGGTTGCCGACGGCGCGGGCATGTTGCCGCAACCGTTGACCTCCGACGGCATACATCTGACAAAAGCGGGTTACGAGCGCTGGGAAAAGGTTTTGTTTGCCGGCCGGACATCCTCGTGAACTTCATCACCGTTCCTTTTGTCGTTTTTTTTCTCTGCGTGCTGGGCGGATGCCGGCTGCTGCGGAACAGTCCGGCGCTCTTCCGGCTCTTTCTGCCGGCGGCGGGTCTTGTGTTTTACGCTGCGGGGGGGCTGTACGCTCTCCCGTTGCTGCCTTTGGAAGCCGCCGTTGCCTGGGGCGCGGGGCGGTTGGCGGGGTATGGTTTGCCGCTTGAGCGTTCGGCGGCGGTCCGGCCGACGGAACAGGGTTCACGACGTGCGCTTTCGGAGGCGGGCCGGAGGTGGGCGGCGGGTATCGGCATCGCGCTCAGCCTGTCGCCTCTTGCGCTGCTGAAGTACTACGAATTTTTCCTGAGTTGCCTGTACGACCTGGGACTGGGCCGGCTTGCCGCGGTGATGCCCGCGGATATCGCGGACTGGACGTTGCCGGCGGGGCTTTCTTTTTATTCGTTTCAGGCTGTGGCGTACATAGTCGACAGGTACAGAAATCCCGGGGAAAGCCCGGCGTCGTATACGGATCTTTTGGGTTACCTGGCGTTTTTTCCGACAGTGATGGCCGGCCCGATCCTGCGTCCCGGCGATTTTTTATCACAGGCGGCGCGGGCTCCGGCGCGCGCGGTGGACGTGACGGGCAGCACGGCGTTGATTCTCAGCGGCCTGTTCAAGAAAGCGGTTCTGGCCTCGTTTCTTTCCGAACATGCGGTGCGCGACGTGTTCGCGCTGCCCGAAGCCTATTCGTCCGGCGCGGTGTTGCTGGCGACATACGCCTATGCGCTGCAGATTTATTGTGATTTTTCCGGATACACGGATTTGGCGACGGGCATTGCGGGGTTCATGGGGTTTACGCTGCCGCGGAACTTCGACGCTCCCTATATGAGCTGCAATATTCGGGAATTTTGGAGACGCTGGCACATCACCCTGTCGAGTTGGCTGCGCGACTACTTGTACATACCGCTCGGCGGGAACAGAAAAGGTCCTGCCCGGCACTGCGTGAACCTGCTTTTGACCATGGCGTTGGGCGGGCTGTGGCATGGTGCGCACCTGCGTTTCATTGTCTGGGGCCTCTTGCACGGCGGGGCGCTTGTCCTGCTGCTGCTGTGGCGCAAAATTTTTCCGGTCGCGGACGACGGGGACGGGCGGGGCGCGGCGCCGGAAAGTCCGGCTCTCGGACGCCTGTGCGCCCGGCTCGCGACGTTTCACTTTGTCTGCGCTGCCTGGGTATTTTTCCGGGCGGAGGACATGCCGGCGGCCCTGAGCATGTTGGAGCGCATCATCTTGTGGAACGAGCCGGGGGATGCGTTGCCGTTTACGGTGCCTGCGGCTGTGGCGGCGGGTCTCTGCATACAGTGGGCGGGGCCGTCGATTCATGCCGCCTTTCTGCGTCTGCAGGGTGCGCTTTGCCTGCCTTTGCAGGCGCTGTCGGCGGCGCTGTTGGCCGAGCTCATCCTGCGCATGGGGCCGGACGGGGTTTTTCCTTTCATTTATTTTTCTTTTTGAGGTAAGAGCGGAGGTGAAGAGATGAAGGCATGGACGTTGCCGCGTGTCGTGCGCCGCGTGAAGCGTATCCCGGCGTGGGCTGCGCTGGCTTGTGCGGCCGCCTGCGCAGGGACGGAAGAACAGGCGCTGCAGGCGCCTCCCTCCGAACGGGCAAAAGCCCCCGTCATACCGGCGCCTGCGCAGGCGCCGCCGGCGGGCGGCAAGTCCTATGTGGTGAAAGGCAAACGCTATACGGTGTTGCAGTCGGCGGAAGGGTTCAGCCAACGGGGCAGGGCGAACTGGTACGGCAGGCGTTTTCACGGTCGGCGAACGGCGAACGGCGAGCGTTTCGACCAGAACGCGTTGACGGCAGCCCATACAACCCTGCCTATGAACACTTGGGTGGAGGTGCGCAATCCCGATTCGGGGAAGACCGTGCGCGTTCGCATCAACGACAGGGGGCCGTTTACGGAAGGGTGCGTCATCGACTTGTCCAGGGGTGCGGCCGCTCGACTGGGCATGCTCGGCGGGGGCGAAGTGGAGCTTCGCGCCGTGTCCGGCCCCGGACCGGAAAAGCCTCCTGCCGCAAAGGCCGGTAAGGCGCAACTCAAGCCCTGATACGCGCCGTTTCGGCACGGGAAGACGGGTGTCGCGAGCAGATGATATGACCGAAATAAGTAGCACATGAAATGACCGATGAGGAGCCTCAAGACAAGGAGGTTCCCCCATGAAACCGACAGCGGCAGCTCATGAGGTCATGAAAATGCGATTTTTTGGGGTAAACGGCAGGTTTAGCCGCAAAGAACTGAGTACTGAAGAGGCTGCGGAAATTACCTTCACGCACACCGTCAACAATGCGAAAAGTTGTATATTTTTCGGAAGTTGACGAAGTTTTTGTTTCTGTCTGACGAATGTACATGGCGCAACAATACCACAGGCGCAGGAGA
>JAITEY010000135.1 GCA_031281815.1 Desulfovibrio sp.
GCCCGCATCCTTGAATTCGTGGTAGAGGTCGTTGCCCTCGCGCGTTCTTTCGCCGACGCCTGCAAAAACCGACAACCCGCCGTGCTGCCTGGCGATGTTGTTGATCATTTCCATCAGGATGACCGTCTTGCCGACGCCCGCTCCGCCGAACAGTCCCATCTTGCCGCCCTTGGGGAACGGTATCAGCAGGTCCACCACCTTGATGCCCGTTTCCAGCAGTTCCACCTTGGTGTTCTGCTCCGTGAGCGCGGGCGCAGGGCGGTGTATGGGCATGTATTTTTCCGCCTCAACCGGTCCCAGTTCGTCCACGGGACGCCCCACGACATTGATGATGCGTCCCAGGGATGCCTTGCCCACCGGGGCCGGTATCGGAGCGCCGGTATCCGTGACGGGCCGCCCGCGCACCAGACCGTCCGTGCTGTCCATGGCGATGGTGCGGACGACATTGTCGCCCAGGTGCTGGGCAACTTCACAGATCAGGTCCGGCGCATCGGCGTTGTTGGGATTGGCAATTTTCAGCGCCGTAAAAATATCCGGGAGTTTGCCCGACGGAAACTCAACGTCCACAACCGCGCTTATGACCTGCACGATTTTACCGATGTTTTCGCTCATGTCCCTTGTGCTCCCTTGGTTATCCTTTGAGCGCCTCGACGCCGCCCACGATGTCGATCAGTTCGTTCGTGATGCCTGCCTGACGTGTTTTATTGAAGAGCAGGGTCAGGGCATCGGCCATATCGTCGCAGTTGCGCGTGGCGTTGTCCATGGCCTGCATGCGGGCCGCGTTCTCGCCCGCCGCCGTGTCCAGAAGTCCGCGGTAGACCTGGGCCTTGACATACCTGGGCAACAGTTCGTCCAGAAGAGTCCCCGCCGCCGGCTCATAGATGAAATCCTCGGCCGCTCCCGCGTATTCCGCACCGGAACTCCCGCCGCCCGCGGGCAACAGCTTGAGGCTCGCCGGCTGCTGCCGGGCCAGACTGATGAATTCCCCGTAAAACATGTGAACTTCGTCCACCTGTCCGCTTAAAAAGTCGTTCATGACGGCGATGCCGACTTCGGACGCCAATGCGAAATCCACAGCGTTCATGCGTCCGATCACGGCCAGAGCCGTATCGCCGCCGCGCGTCCGCACCGCGTCGCAACACTTGCGGCCCAGGCAGTAAAACCTGACTTTCCTGCCCGCTGAGGTGTTGTCCCGCGCGAATTTGAGAGCGGCGGAAATAATGCCCGCATTGAAACTGCCGCAAAGCCCGCGGTCCGACGTGGTGACCATGATGCCCACGCCGGCCGTCTCGGGGCGCTCGGCCAGCAGGGGGTGGGCCGCATCCTCGACGGTTCCGCGCAGAGAAACAAGCATTTCCGAGAACTTGTCGGCATAAGGACGGAAACGTTCTATCCTCTGTTGCGCGCTGCGCAGCTTTGCGGAGGCGACCATATACATGGCCTTGGTGATCTGCCGGGTCTTCCTGACTCCGGCAATCTTGAGCCTGACGTCTTTGAGAGAAGCCATCCGCGCCTCCGCTTTTTAAGCCGCGAAAGAGCGCCCGAACTCCCGGACGGCTTCCTGCAGGCGTTCTTCAAGCGCCGGATCCAACGCCTTCTTTTCCTTGATCTCCTTGAGTATGTCGGGCTTGGCGACGGCCATGAATTCCAGCAGACCCTTTTCAAAGGGGCCGACCGCCTCCACGGGGATATCGTCCATGAGGCCTCTGACGGCGGCGAATATGGAAATGACCTGCTCGTAATCTTCCATGGGCCGGTATTGCGGCTGCTTGAGCAGTTCCACCAGCCGCGCGCCGCGGTTAAGCTTCTGCAGGGTAGATTTGTCGAGATCGGAGCCGAACTGGGCAAAGGCCGCGAGTTCGCGGTACTGCGCCAGATCCAGGCGCAGGGAACCCGCCACCTGTTTCATGGCCTTGACCTGCGCCGCGCCGCCGACCCGGGACACGGAAAGCCCCACGTTGACGGCCGGACGCACGCCGGAGTTGAACAGACCGGGTTCCAGATAGACCTGTCCGTCGGTGATGGAAATGACGTTGGTCGGAATGTAGGCCGAAACATCGCCTGCCTGGGTTTCAATGATGGGCAGGGCGGTCAGGGAACCCGCGCCTTCGGCGTCGCTCATTTTGGCTGAACGTTCCAGAAGGCGGGAGTGCAGATAGAACACGTCGCCGGGAAAGGCTTCGCGCCCCGGAGGCCTGCGCAACAACAGGGACATCTGGCGGTATGCGGCGGCCTGCTTGGAAAGGTCGTCGTAGATGATCAGGGCGTGCTTGCCGTTGTCGCGGTAATGCTCCGCCATGGCGCAACCGGAGTAGGGGGCGACGTACTGCAAAGGCGCCGGATCGGACGCCGTGGCCGAGACTATCGTCGTGTACTCCATGGCCCCGTATTTGCGCAGGGTGTCCGCCACCAGGGCCACCGTGGATTTCTTCTGGCCTATGGCCACGTAGAAACAGTGTATATCCGTGTTTCTCTGGGCCAGGACGGCGTCGATGCACACGGCCGTTTTGCCGGTCTGTCGATCGCCGATAATCAGCTCGCGCTGGCCGCGTCCGATGGGCGTCATGGCGTCGATGGCCTTGAGTCCGGTCGGCATGGGTTCATGCACGGACTTTCTGGCGATGATGCCCGGAGCTTTGATTTCCACAGGACGCATTTCGACGTTGCCGAGCGGCCCCAGACCGTCGATGGGCCGGCCCAGAGGGTCCAGCACCCGGCCGGCGACAGAGTCGCCGACGGGCACGGAAAAGATGCGTCCGGTGCGCTTGACGGGATCGCCTTCCTTCAGGTTACCCGTCTCACCGAGCAGGGCCACGCCGACATTGTCTTCTTCAAGGTTCAGCACCATACCCATCAGCCCGCCGGGAAACTCCAGCAGTTCCATGGACATGGCGTTGCCGACCCCGTACACCCGGGCAATGCCGTCGCCGACATAAAGCACCGTCCCGGTTTCGCTCATCTCCACGCGCCGGGAATAGTTCTTTATCCGGCTTTCGATGATTTTGCCGATTTCTTCCGCTTTAATCTGCATGACCCTACTCACCCT
>JAITEY010000150.1 GCA_031281815.1 Desulfovibrio sp.
CAGTTGGAGAGATATATGGCCGGTTGCGGCGCAGCCGAAGGCTGGCTGGTTATTTTTGACCGGGACCGGTCCAAACGTTGGGATGAAAAGATCACCTGGTCCACGGAAAAGCTGCCGGCAGGCGGAACGGCGCATATCGTCGGCTGTTGAAAACCCGGTTCGCCGGAATCATACAGGGAAAGCAGGCGCGGCGGTTCCATCCGTATAATTTCCGCGCTAAAAGCCGACAGCGGAGAGGTTGCATCTATGCCGATCACCTCTACTGCCGGGGAACACCTGTTTTTACACCTCCGGCGGCCGGGGCGCTGCCCCTGACCCTCGGCTTGAGCAGGCGCAAGGCCGAACATTGTAACATTGCAATTGATTTATATGCCTCCGGCGGCCGGGGGAAATGATTTCCCCGGTCGACCCTGCGCCGGCTCAGACCGACTCCCCTCATTGGGGCTGATGCGAAAATTGATACGCTGCACGGTACTACGCTGCAGCCGTCTTTCGGCATTGACTTTCATTATCAAACTGTCGTAGTATGCCGGCGCCGTTGATACGGCAACTCTCGGCAACGAACGACAGGAGCGTGCAACGTGAAGGATAACGACGGGACGGCCGCGCTTGCGGGCATGGTGGTCAGCATGGTGAAGGGGCGCATACGCTGCCGTTCACCCTATCTGCGCAAGCCGGAAACGGCCCGCTTTCTCCAGAACTTCGCCGCCGCCCTGCCGGGTATGCGTGAAGTGACCGTCAACCCTACGGTCGGCAGCATCCTGTTTATTTATGATCCGGAAGTCCTCGACCCGCAGCGGATTGCGGCGGCGTACGCCGGATTCCTGCCTCCGCCGCCTGCGCGGGAGCGGCCGGGCAAGACGGGCCGCGCCTTGGCGGCCGCGGTATCCAGGTGTCTGGCGCATCCGGAACTGACGTTTTCCCTGCTCGGCGCCGCCGGCTCCGGATACCTGCTCCCCCGCCTGCACCCGCTTTGCGGATGGCTGCTCGTCTGCGGCAGCCTGCTGCACTGCCTGCGCGTGAAACGAACCGGTCAACGTTGAAAAGATGCAATCCCGATAAAGGGCGTCGGCCGGAGTCGGCGCAAGGCCGACCGGGGCAATCACCGGCCCTGCGCCTGCTCAGGCCGACCCCGGACGCCGGAGGCATACGCACAATCAATAGTCATCTGCTCCGGCCGTCCGATAAACGTCAACGTCACAGCAGCCCGATGTTCCAGTTGAATTCCCCCGGCCGGGCGGAAGTATCCACACCGTGCGGAACGCATTCTTCCATGCGGATAAAGAACGCGTACCCGGCGCGTTCCAACTCGGCCCGCTTGTCGAGCAGATTCAAAGGCCAGGCCGGGTAGATCCAGAGGTTTTCCCCGTAGCGGCGCAGGAAAAAATCCTCCCCTTTGGGGCCGCGGAAGGTTTCCCTGCCGTTCAGCCCCTCTACGCCGAACCTGCTCAGCCCCACAGGCCAGAAACCGGAGAGGACGATACCCAAAGGCAGCGGGCTGCGGGAAGGCAGGGCAAGCAGACCCTCCCGGCCCAGCTCGGGACCGGCCACCGCGCCGGTGAACCCGAGCGCGCGCAAGGCTTCCAGGGCGTGGGGATTAGCCGCGTTACAGAAAGGCCCGGCCGTCAGGTCGAGGTTTTTCCCCTGCGGGACAAGCTCGATTTGCCAGGGCGAGTTCAGTACCAGGTTGCGCGCGCCGTCGCGCACAATCCTGCGGATCAGCCCCTGCCACACGGCCTCCTCGTCCGGCCAGACAACCGGCGGCAGCCACCAGACAATGCGCGGGCAGAGCGTGCGGGATATAAGGCGCAAGACGCCGGGGGACAGCCACAGGGCGCGCCGGGCGCCCGGCCCGTCGCTTTTGCCCGCCTCCCGCCCGCGCGGCACGGAGGCGTGCAGCACCATGTCCGCAACGCGCCCGCCGCGTTTGCAGGGCGCCGGACGCCGCGGTTCCGCGTCGCCGTCCGTGTCGCCCTTACGCGCCTTGGGCAGCTGCCTGCGCAGGCGTTCCGTCCAGGCGGCAATCTCCTGTTCCAGCGCCGGGTCCCTCCTGTCTATGAGATAGACCGGCGTGCCGGACGGAAAACCGCCGCGCTGCGGGGAAGCATGTCTTCCGCGTTCCCTCCCGCCCCGTTGCGCGCGCACTCCCGGCGCTTCCGTCATGCCGGCCCGTGTCCCGTGCCCCCCGTGTCCTTTCCCGGCCTGCTCCGTACGGCTCAATCCGCGTCCGGCGCCGTCCGCCGGCCGGCTCCGCCCCGGCGCATCCTGCAGGTTGAGGACAAAGGGCGTGCCCGAGGCGCAGGCGGCATGCACGGGCAGGGTGCGGTGCAGAGCCCCGTCTGTGCTGCCTATGCGCAGGTTGTCGCCCGGCATGAGGTCCAGGCGCGGGACAAATTCGCTCCTGCCGTCCGGCGTGGTGCGGATTGTCCCGCAAAACAGGCCGGAAGTCGTGCGGCTGCGCTTGGACGCGCGCGGCGCCGCATCCGCGCCGGCAAACAGGGCGCGCGACCCCGGCCTGCCCAGGGCGGCAGCGAGCAGCGCCTCAGCCTCCCGGCGCGCCCCCGCGTCGTCGCCCTCGTCGCGCAGCAGCCGGTACGCTTTGACCGCATGGTACACGTAATGCGGACCTTTTTTGCGTCCTTCAATCTTCCAGGCTTGCAAATGCTCCAGAGGAAGCAGGTCGCGCACGCGGACGTCCAGGGAAAGGTCGGGGCTGGAAAAAAAATGCCCTGTGCGCCCCTTTTGAGCATACTCACGCCGGCAGGGCTGGACGCAACGGCCGCGCAGGCCGCTGCGCCCGCCCATGTAGCTCGACCACCAGCAGCGGCCGGACACGCAGAAACAGAGCGCGCCGTGCACGAAAATTTCCAGGTCCAGGCCCGGCGGGCACGCGGCGTTCAGGCTGCGGACCTCCTCAAGGGTCAGTTCGCGCGGAAGGATGACCCGGTCCGCGCCGAGTCTGCGCGCTGCCGCCAACGCCGCCCCGTGCGTCGCGTTGCCCAGGGTGGAAAGGTGCAGTTGCCCTGTAAACCCGGCTTCACGCGCCAAGGACGGCACGGACGCATCCTGGAAAATCAGGGCGGCCGGAGGAGCGCTGCCGCACAAACGCCGGATCAGTCTGAACAGCTTGGCGCTTTCATCCGGCCGGACCAGGGTATTCAGGGCGACATAAACGCGCCGGCCTTCGCTTTTCGCCGTTTCCAGCAGGCCGGACAGCGTGGAGGTGGAGAAATTTTCGGCCTCCATGCGCGCGGAAAAAAGCTTGAGGCCGAGGTAAACGGCATCGGCCCCGGCCGCGAACGCGGCCAGAGCCGCCCGCAAATCGCCCGCGGGCGCCAGGATTTCCGGACGGCCGGGCAGGGCAGGGCAGGCAACGGCGTCGGGCCGCGTCGGCGAATCGGCATGGTTGTTCATTTTTATTACTGTTACGGACTGTACGGTTATTATCGTCGAACACCGGAAAACGCCGGCCGGGCCGGTTTTCGCGTCTTGCCCAACGGATTGCCGTATGCTAAATCTCAATGCCGGCGTACGGAGAGAACCCCTCCGGTCACGGTGATAAAAGAAAAGCGCCCCGGCAGCAACCCGATGCCGACCGTTGCGGCTTTCTCCGGGGACGGCCGCAAACATGCAGGACGGCTGCACGATCCCATGAACCCGACCATCAGCAGGCTCAAGATACTGGATATCGTGCCTTTCGGCAGCGGCCCGAAGCACGAGTTTTTCGCGTTGCGCCTCACGCCTCCGAAATGGGAAAGCTGCGCCCCCGGCCAGTTCGTTATGCTGCGTCCCCTGCCCGCGCGCTCCGAAGCTGTCTGCCCCCGTCCGTTTTCCATCTGTAAACTGACCGGCGGGCACCTTATCGTGTTTTTCCAGGTATGCGGCCGGGTCACCGCCGAAATGGCCGCGCTCCAGGCGGGCGACACCGTACAGGTCACGGGTCCTCTCGGCAATTCCCTGCCCGTGCGCGCCGACAGGCCGACGCTGATCCTGGCCGGCGGCATCGGCATCGCGCCCTTTGTGGAATATGTGGACAAACACCCCCGGCCCGCGACACTGACCGTGGAATTCGCGCACCGGCACCCTCTCGCGTGTTATCCTTTTGAAGGCATAGCGGAAAAATGCGCGGCCCGCTCCCACATGGAAACCGTCGAACAGGACCGCGACGCCATTGTCGCTCTCATGGAACAACGCATCCGGGAGTTCGCCCCGGCGGGGCTGGTCCTGGCCTGCGGGCCGACGCCCTTCCTGCGCCTTGTCGGGAATACGGCCGCAGCCTGCGGAGCCGAGGCCCACCTGTGCCTGGAAACGCGCATGGCCTGCGGCATAGGGGCCTGCCAGGGCTGCGTGGTCAAGGCGCTTCTGCCGGCGGCCGACGACGCGCCGCCGGTACTGAGGTCCGGACCGGCCGCGCCCCCGGACGACGGCGCCTTTGTCCGCACCTGCGCCTGCGGCCCGACGTTCCGCGCGGACCAAGTTATTTTTTAGCAACCGCATCCACAAGGTGCCCGTAAAAAGCACTATGGACAACACAGGCGTCACCCTTGCGGGACCGTTCGCTTCCCTGACCTTGAAAAACCCGGTACTCACGGCTTCGGGCACCTTCGGCTACGGTCTGGAGTTCGCCCCCTACGGCGATTTGCGCAAGCTCGGCGGCATCGTGGTCAAGGGGCTCTCCCTGAAACCGCGCGAGGGCAACCCCATGCCGCGCACGGCGGAAAGCGCCTGCGGCCTGCTCAATGCCGTGGGTCTGCAAAACTGTGGAGCGGAAGCCTTTCTCAGGGACATCCTGCCCGCGCTGCCTGCGGACAAGGTGCCGGTCATCGCCAACCTTTACGGCACGACGCCGGAAGAATTCGCGGAACTCGCGGGCATGCTGTCCGATGAAAAAGGCATAGCGGGCATAGAGGTGAACATTTCCTGCCCCAATGTCCGGGAAGGCGGGCAGTTGTTCGGGCAGGACCCGCGCCTCGCGGCGGCCGTCACCGCCGCCGTCCGCGCCCGTGCCGGCCGCCTGCCGCTGATCGTCAAACTGACCCCCAACGTCACGGATATAGCCGCCGTAGCCCGCGCCTGCGAGGACGCCGGCGCGGACATCATTTCCTGCATCAACACCCTGAGCGGCACGGCCGTGGATCTTGTCACGCGCAAACCCCGGCTGTCCGTCACCTTCGGCGGCCTTTCCGGCCCGGCGGTGAAACCCGTGGCCCTGCGTTGTGTGCTGCAGGTCGCCCGGGCCGTGTCCATACCCGTCATAGGCATCGGGGGCATACGCTGCGCGGAGGATGTGCTGGAATTCATCCTTGTCGGCGCCCACGCCGTGCAGGTGGGCAGCGCATCCTTCTCGTGCCCGGACACGGTGTTCCGCATCGTCGAGGAACTGCCGGCGGTTGCGGAAAAGTACGGCGTTGCCGACTGGGAATCCTTCCGCGCCTCGCTGATCACGGACTGAACGGCCCGCGTTGATGCGCGGCGCAAGGGACGCAAGCGCTTTTCCCCGCTTGTCGGGAGCCTCGAAAAGCCCGACCCGGAGCAATCGAATGAGCATCTTAGGCTATCAGCAATTTCAACAGGTTGGAGCACTCGCTTGATTGCCTTTCCTTCCCTGAACGCGGCGGCGGACCTTGTGGAGAAGCTTGAGCGGGAACGCATGCTCTCGCGCGGGGAATTCAAAAGCCTGCTCGCCGGCAGAACCCTGCCCGGCCTGACTGCCCGCCTTTTTGAGCGGGCGCGCGCGGCGCGCAGGGCCGTTTACGGCGACGCCGTTTACCTGCGCGGTCTTATCGAATTCACCAACTACTGCCGCAAGGATTGCTTTTACTGCGGCATACGCAAAAGCAACGCCCGCGCCGAACGCTACCGCCTCAGCCGCGAGCAGATTCTGGCATGCTGCGCCCAGGGCCGCGCGCTGGGCTTCCGCACCTTTGTGCTGCAAGGCGGCGAAGACCCGTATTTCAACGACCGCCGCCTCGCGGACATCATCGGCGCCGTGCGCGCCGCCCACCCCGACTGCGCCCTGACCCTTTCTCTGGGCGAACGCTCCCGCGCGAGTTACCAAACCCTGTTCGACGCCGGCGCTGACCGCTACCTGCTTCGCCACGAAAGCGCCGCCCCCGGCCATTACCGCTCCCTGCACCCGGCCGGACATTCCCTGCGCAACAGAATGCGCTGCCTGAGCGATCTCCGCGACATAGGCTACCAAGTGGGTTGCGGCTTCATGGTCGGCTCGCCCGGCCAGACCGACGACTGCCTGATCGACGACCTGTTCTTCATCAAGGACCTGCAACCGCAGATGGTCGGCATAGGCCCCTTTATCCCGCACAAGGACACCCCCTTTGCCGGGGAACAACCCGGCGGAGCGCCGCTGACCGTTTTTCTGCTCGGCATCCTGCGCCTTATGGACCCGGCGCTGCTCCTGCCCGCGACAACGGCCCTAGGCACCATCCATCCCCAGGGACGCGAAGCCGGCCTGCGGGCGGGCGCCAACGTGCTCATGCCCAATCTCTCGCCCGTCGCGGTCCGCAAAAAATATATGCTCTACGACGACAAGATATGCACCGGCGACGAGGCCGCGGAATGCCGCGCCTGCCTGGAACGGCGCGTGAACGCCGTAGGTCTCGCCGTGGTCGTCTCGCGCGGGGACTGCGCCGGATTCCTCCGCGCCGCACCCGCGTCCGCATGTTCCCCGGCGTCCGAACCCGCCCCGATACCCGGACCCGTCGTCCGCCGGCAGGATCAATTTTTCTCCGTTCCGATACCCGCATTCAACCCGATCCCCGAACTCTCTCCGGCGTTTGAACCCATCCCGGCGTTCGTACCCGCCCCGATATCCGAATCCCCCCTTACAGCGAAAATTACGGAGTTGCCTCATGCATGATCCCGCAGCCGTGCGGGCCGAGAACTTCATCCGTCATGAAGAAATCCCCGCCCCGCCCCGACGACCGAACCCGCCCTTACAGCCGGCCTTGCGCAGCGCCCCTGCTTACGACCCCAAATCCATGCGGGCCGAGGACTTCATCTGCCATGAAGAAATCCTCGCCTCGCTGGAATACGCCGAGCGCTTCAAAAACAACAAGGCCGCGTTGCGCGCCGTCCTGAACAAGGCCGAAGACCGCAAAGGCATCGACCACAGGGAGGCGGTCCTGCTCCTGCTCACGCCCGACAAGGAAATCGAGGAGGAACTCTTCGCCTTGGCCCGGCGCATCAAGCAGGATTTTTACGGCAACCGCATCGTCATGTTCGCTCCCCTCTATCTTTCCAATCACTGTCTGAACTCCTGCGTGTACTGTCCCTACCACAGGACCAACGCGGACATGCCGCGCATCAAACTGGGACCGCGGGACATCGAGCGCGAGACGCGCGCCCTGCAGGACATGGGCCACAAACGCCTGGCCCTGGAAGCGGGCGAGCATCCCAAGCTCAACCCCATAGAATACATCCTTGAGGCCGTGGATATCATCTATTCCGTGAAACACAGGAACGGAGCCATACGCCGCGTGAACGTCAACATCGCCGCCACCACGGTCGAAAACTACAGAAAGCTCCGCGACGCGAAGATAGGCACCTACATCCTCTTTCAGGAAACATACAACAAAGCCGGCTACGTCAAGCTGCATCCCGCCGGCCCCAAGCACGACTATGCCCGCCAGACCGAGGCCATGGACCGGGCCATGGAGGGGGGCATAGACGA
>JAITEY010000152.1 GCA_031281815.1 Desulfovibrio sp.
CGTTTTGCGGCAGAGATCGAGGATTGCGAGCAGGTCTTCATCCGTTTCCGTCGGCAGACCGATCATGAAATACAGTTTGACCTGCCGCCAGCCGTACTCCAGCAGGCGGCGCGCGTGCCTCACCAAATCTTCTTCGGTTATGCCCTTGTTGATGACCGCGCGCAGGCGTTCGCTCCCGGCCTCGGGGGCAAGGGTCGCGCCGGTGCGCCGGATATCCGCCATGCGGGACATGATGCCGTCTTCCACGGACCCCACCCGCAACGAGGGCAGGGACAGGGAAATCTGCTCCGATGCGCAGCGGTCCGCCGCATACTCGAAAAGTTCTCCCAGCGCGGAAAAATCGCCGCTGCTCAGGGACAGGAAGGACAGGTCGTCATGGCCCGTGGATTTCAGGCACCTGTCCATGATTTCGCGCAAGTTGTCCACGCTGCGTTCGCGCACCGGGCGGTAGAGCATACCCGCCTGGCAGAAGCGACAACCGCGCGTGCAGCCCCTGGCGATTTCCAGGGAAAGACGGTTATGCACCGCGCCCAGGGGCAAGGGCTGGAGCAGGGGGTAGGGCGCGCCGTCCAGGTCCGGCGCGATGCGCCGGGTGGGACGGGGCAGATCCGCGTACAGCGGGGCAAGAAGTGCCGGCGAAGGCCGAACCTCGGCCGGAGAGGACGGGTCCGCGCGCCGCGCGGCGGGGATGCCGCCCCGGTCCTGAAAAAATTCCGGCACATAGACGCCGGGGACGGCGGCCAGACGCCGGAGCAGCGTGTCCCGGTCCGAGCCCCTGTCCCGCTCTTCCTCAAAAACCGTCAGCAGTTCCGGCAGGCTTTCTTCAGCTTCACCCAGGCACATGACGTCCACAAAGGGGGCCAGGGGTTCGGCGGCCAGCGTGCAGCAGCCGCCGGCCAGGACAAGAGGCAGGGGACGTCCGTCCGGCCCCGGCCCTTTTCTGTCGGCGGAGCGCAGGGGCAGCCCGCCCAGGTCCAGCATGTAAAGGATGTTGGTGTAGCACAGTTCGTGGGTGACGCTGAACCCCAGGATATCCAGGCGATGCAGGGGAGTATCCGATTCCAGGGTGCACAGCGGCGCGGCGCGCGCGCGCAGAACGGCGCCCGTTTCGCGGCAGGGAGCGAACACACGCTCGGCGGCGCAGCCTTCGCGCGCGTTGAGCAGGGCATAGAGGATTTTCTGGCCGAGGTAGGACATGCCGACCTCGTAGAGATCGGGGAAGGCCAGCCCGACATGCGTTTTGACCGGAAGCTGCTTGTGCGCCGCCCCTTCTTCAATCCCCAGCCAACGGGCCGGTCCGGGCAGCAGGGGCAGCAGTTCGCGCATTATCGGTATCCCTCCGGCGCAACGGCGGCGAGGCCGTCCGGCGGCGGCGCGTCATCACAGGGTGCCGGAGCACACCGTGTTTCTGCCTGCCCGCTTGGCGGCATAGAGCAACGCGTCGGCTTTGGCGATGAA
This sequence comes from Desulfovibrio sp., assembly GCA_031281815.1. Lineage (GTDB taxonomy): Bacteria > Desulfobacterota > Desulfovibrionia > Desulfovibrionales > Desulfovibrionaceae > Frigididesulfovibrio. The sequence goes on from JAITEY010000152.1 coordinate 1,459, forward strand.
TTCCCGCAATACGGCCCCTTCCGCGGGCGTACAGGAGGCAATGCCGATACTGACGGTCACGGCGGGCACCGGTTCCGGGTCGGACACGGGAACACGCTCGGCCGCCACGACCTTGCGGACGCTTTCGGCGATGCGCCGGGCGCCCTGAAGATCGGTATCCGGCAGGATGATACCGAATTCCTCGCCGCCCAGCCGGGCGGCGAGGTCGCCCGGCCGCCTGGCCGCATCGGCGAAGATTTTCGCGGCGGCTTTGAGCATGTCGTCCCCCTGCAGGTGCCCGTAGGTATCGTTGTAGCGTTTGAAGTTGTCCAAATCCATCATCAAAAAGGAGATGGGCTTTTTTTCGCGGACGGCGCGCCGCCATTCTTTGTCCATGTGCGCGTCGAAGCTGCGCCGGTTGGGAATATCCGTCAAGGCATCGATAAAGCCGAGTTTTTCAATCATGCGCATCTGCCGCACGATTTGAATCTGGGTCTTTACCCTCGCCTTGACAACGGCGTTTTTCAAGGGTTTAGCAAGGTAGTCGGCCGCGCCGAACTGCAGCCACTGCTCCACCGTGCTCTCATCCTCGGGAACCGCCATAATGATGAAGGGGACGGCGCGCCCGCCGGCGCCGGCTTTGAGCTGCGCCTGAATATGACGGACATGGTCGCCGGGCAGGCCGGCATCCAGCAGGACCAGGTCGGGCCGGGTATCGGAAAAAAGCGGGAGGGCTTCAGCGACGGACCGTGCCGAAAGAACTTCGTACTCCGGGGCTATCAGGCGATGCAGCTGCGCAAGAACGGCTTCCTCGTCGTCCACGACCAGAACGGTATAGGCTCGACCGCTTTCCATCGCTTTCAATCTTCCTGCAGTCCTTACACGGAACCCTGCACGACGCGGCAATGCAGGGCAAGGCAAAAGCCGTCAGGACTCGGAGCTGTCTTTCGCCGCGGGGGCCGCCGGTTTTTTTCCCTCATTGAGGGCCGGCACCGCGGGTTTGCGCGTGAATTCAATCAGAGCCAGAGGCGCGGCGTCGCCCTTGCGCGGCACGGGCAGCTTGACGACGCGGGTATACCCGCCGCCCCCGCCGCTGAACAGGGGACCGAAGTCGTCAAAGAGCCTTTGGACCAGCCGGTGATCGCCGAGTACCCGGTAGGCCTGCCTGCGGGCATGCAGGTCGTTTTTCAGGGCCAGGGTAATCAACGGCTCCGCAACCCCGCGCAGGTCTTTGGCCTTGGCTTCGGTGGTGGTTATACGGCCGGCGGCGATCAGCGCCTTGGCCAGATTGCGGAGCAGGGCCTTGCGGTGGGCAGGATTTCTGCCGAGCTTGCGTCCGGACTTTCTATGCCTCATTTTGCTGCTTCCTTAGCCATTCCTGGTGTTTCTTGTCGAAATTGTCCACTTTCATGTCGAAATCAAGGCCCAAGTCAGCCAGCACTTTTTTGATTTCATCGAGTGATTTCTTGCCGAAGTTCTTGGTCTTGAGCATGTCGTTTTCGTGGCGCTGGACGATTTCCCCGACAAGCGTGATATTGGCCGACTTCAGACAATTGGTGGCGCGCACGGAAAGTTCGAGTTCGTCGATGGACTTGAAAAGGTTCTCGTTCAGTTCACCGGCGCCCGCGCCGTCGGCCGGGGTTTCCCCGGAAATGCGTTCGTCGAAATTGATGAAGACCGTGAGTTGATCCTTCAAAATCTTGGCGCTGTAAGCAAGGGCGTCGTCGGGACTGAGCGAGCCGTCGGTCCAGACTTCAAGGATAAGGCGGTCGTAGTCGGTCATCTGGCCGACACGGGCCTGTTCCACGGTATAGGAAACCTTGCGCACAGGCGCGTAACCGGCATCCAGCGCGATGAGGCCGATTTCCTCGCCGATGCCTTCGTGCATTTCGGCGGGCACATATCCTTTGCCCATGCGGGCTTCCAGTTCAAATTCCACTTCGCCGGGATCGGTAATGGTGAACAGGTGCTGTTCGGGGTTGAGAACGACGATGTGATGGGTGCATTCCAGGTTCGACGCGGTTACCGGCCCGACCTTCGCCGCCTTGAGCAGGACGCGCTGGGCTTCGTCCGTATCCATGGCCATGCGGACCTGTTTGATGTTCAGGATGATGTCGGTCACGTCTTCCAACACGCCGGGGATGGTGGTGAATTCATGCTGCACCCCGCGGATCTTCACGGCGACAAAGGCCGCTCCCTGCAGGGAGGAAAGCAGAATGCGCCGCAACGCGTTGCCTATGGTGGTGCCGTAGCCGCGTTCCAGGGGCTCGCAGACGAAACGCCCGTACATGGGATCCGTGGCGTCCCCCGTCCGCGTAACCTGCTCGGGCTTGACCAATTCCGACCAGTTGCGCGAATTGATCATCCTCTCGCCTTGTTTAAAAATCATATGTGTCCCCGCCGGCCGGGATGCGGCCTTTACTTGGAATAAAGTTCGACAATAAGGTCTTCATTGATCGGGGTCTGAATGTCGTCGCGTTGAGGAAGGGCCTTGACCGTGCCGCGAAACGCCGTGCCGTCGATTTCGAGCCAACTCGGCAGCCCTCTGCGGGCTATGGCCTGAGGCGCTTGGGCCAGAACTTCCGTCTTGCGCTTTTTTTCCGGCACTTCAAGCACATCGCCGGATTTTACCAGGATGGAGGGTATATTCACCTTGCGTCCGTTGAGGGTAAACAGGCCGTGGCGCACGAGCTGCCGCGCCTGCTGGCGCGAGGAGGCGAAACCCAGGCGGTACACGACGTTGTCCAGACGGCGCTCAAGGCTGATGAGCAGGTTGTGGCCGGTGATGCCTTTGGCCATGTCCGCCTTGGTAAAATAGGTATGGAACTGGCGCTCCAGCACCCCGTAAATCCGGCGCACTTTCTGTTTTTCGCGCAGTTGCAGGGCATAGTCGGAAACTTTCTTGCGCGCCCTGCCGTGCTGCCCGGGGGCATAGGGCCGGCGGTCGAAAGCGCATTTTTCCGTGTGGCAACGGTCGCCCTTGATCATCAGCTTGACCCCTTCGCGGCGGCACAGGCGGCACTTGGAATCGTTATACTTGGCCAAGGTATTCCTCCTTGTTCTGTTTGCACAAAGCAACGGCGCCCGCGCGGGGGCGCATCGCCGGCGCTTTCGGCGCGTTCCCGCCGCACCTACCGGAAAGCCGCGCGCGGCGGCGCGACAAGCCGTCACGCATCGTCCCTGCCGTAGATGCAGGGCGACGTCGCGGCGGCGGAACCGACATTATACGCGGCGGCGTTTGGGCGGACGGCAGCCGTTGTGGGGTATGGGAGTCACATCCCTGATAAACGCCACTTTGAACCCGGCGTTGTTGACGGCGCGCATGGCCGACTCCCGGCCTGACCCCGGACCGAGCACATAGATGCCGACAGTGCGCATGCCGTGCTCCTGCGCCTTGCGGGCCGCCTGTTCGGCCGCGACCTGCGCGGCGAACGGGGTGGATTTGCGCGACCCCTTGAACCCCGCCTGACCGGCGCTGGCCCACGATATCGCGTTGCCCCTGGTGTCGGTGAAGGTGATTATCGTATTATTGAAGGATGCCTGGATATGGGCAAGCCCCACCGGCACGTTCTTCTTTTCTTTCTTTTTGACGGCGCGTCTGGCTTTGGCCATGGCTGACTCTCAAAGTAGCGGTTGTTGTACTCACATTGTATTCACGTCGTAGGAACATCTTCAAGTCGTATTCACGCTGCGTTCACATCGTATTTCTGCGTTCACATCGTATTTCTGCGTTCACATCGTATTTGCACTGTGTTCACATCGTACCAATGCTGATTTCACATCGTATTCACGTTGTGTCCGCGTCGCGACGTCCGCGCCCTTTTGCCTTGTCGGCCGGGAAAGCGCTCACGGCACCGCGCGATACCGCGCGTCCCGGAACGGCATACCGCCGCGCGCGCCGACTCCGAAAGCAACTAGCACCTTTGCCCGCGTCCGGGCGGCAGCGGGGACGCGGGCCGCCGGGGGGGGTCCCGGCCGAGGCGCGGCTATTTTTTCTTCGGCGCGGCGCCGCGGCGCGGCCCCTTCCGGGTGCGCGCGTTGGTATGCGTGCGCTGGCCCCGGGCGGGCAGGCCCTTTCTGTGGCGCAGGCCGCGGTAGCAGCCTATGTCCATAAGGCGCTTGATGCTCGCCCCCACCTCGCGGCGCAGGTCGCCTTCCACCTTGTGATGCTGCTCGATCTCTTTGCGGATTTCGTTGATTTCCTCCGCCGAAAGATCGTCGATGCCCCGCACCCAGTTCACGCCGGTGCTGTCGAGTATCTTCAGGGCAGAGGCCCGCCCTATGCCGTAAATATACGTGAGCGCTATATCGGCGCGCTTGCCGCGCGGCAAATCCACTCCGGCGATTCTTGCCATATCCTGTGCTCCCGAACGCCTAGCCCTGGCGCTGCTTGTGCCTGGGGTTTTCGCAAATGACGCGCA
>JAITEY010000190.1 GCA_031281815.1 Desulfovibrio sp.
GGTCAGTCGTTCCAACGTGCCTCCGCACCCTAAGCGTTTCCCCAAGCTGTGGGCCAGGGAACGTATATAGGTGCCGGAACCGCACGTCACCCGGAAGGATATCCGCTCGGGGCCGACCAACTCGGCCCGGCAACGGTAAACGCTTATCGGTTTTGTCCCGGCAGGTGTTTCAATCCCTTTGCGCGCCAGCGCATACAGCGGTTTACCGTGATATTTCGCGGCGGAATAGGCGGGAACTTCCTGCTCGTAAGAACCGACAAGAGCCGCACATTCGCTTTTTATACGCGCATCGTCAACATCTTTTACAGGATGCCGCTCCACTACGCTGCCTTCAGCATCCCAGGTATCGGTCACGACGCCGAGCAGGATGATGCCGCTGTATATTTTTTCACCCGCTTCCAGAAGCGGGCCGAAAATTTTCGTGGCCTGCCCGAGCAACACCGGCAAAACCCCTTCGGCCATGGGGTCCAGCGTGCCGGCATGGCCGATTTTTTTCTGGCCGAGCCCGCGTTTGATTTGTCTCAAGCAATCCGCCGAACTCGGCCCCTTGGCCTTGTTCAGCACCAGTACGCCGTCCTGCTGCGGTATGAGTATGGTTTCATCCATGCGCCGATACTAGACGTAAACCGGTGGTTGGTCCAGAGCGGTCAGGATTTTTTTTGCAATTCTTTCCGCTCTGCCGTAACTATCCGCCCGGAGCAACATCATGCGCAGATACCTGCAAGGCACCCTGGACTTTACCTGCGCCGTATACGCCGTCATCAATGCCGTCGGCTGCGTTCGCGACCTCCGGTTGCCGGAGGCGCGCGGCATCTTCAGCGCGACATTGAACGCCTTCGCGGCCAGACCTTTGCTGTGGGCGGCTTTTACCGGCAACAATACGGACCATTACTGGGTGGTCCGCTACATGCTGCGGCGCTGGTGTATGACGGCCCCCCGCCCGCCGGCAATTTCCCGCCCCGGCGGCTTTGCCTGCCCGGTCTCCGATGCCGATGCGGAACCGGACATCGCCTTCGCCTATCTGCCGGAGCGCCTGCCCCCGCGCGGCCCGGAAAGTCCCTCCGGCGACATGTCGGACGCGGCGCGCCGCGAAGCCGAGGCTGTGCGCGATGCGTTGCGTGAGGCTCTGCAAAGCGGGACAACTCCCGGCAGGGCCGTTCTGGCGCGCTTTCACCGGTTTTTGCCCGGTGTTGCAACTCCGCTGGTGTCGCACTGGACATGCATCAACGCGGCCGATACCGCGACTCTGTACTTGAAAGACTCCAGCGCCGAAAAAGAAGCTGTGCATTCCATCAGCTATGATGAACTGCTGCCCGAGGCGGGGCTGCCGAAACTGCGCAGTGTGCCGGAATCACTCTACCTGCTCGCCGCCCCTTCCGACAACGCCGCACCCCGCCTCCGAGGGCGGCACTGACGCCGTATTTTTTTCGGCGCTCCGACCGACGCCCCGCAGCTTAACGGCATCGCTGTGCCGCCCCTCCCGGCTCCATATTTTTTTCGGCGTTCCTACCGCTACGGCAAAAAAACTACAAGAAAATAATTATGTTTATCAGTATATTGCGTAACTGCGCCGGGCAGAATCACGCGAAAAAAAAATTCCCCCGTCGCTAAAGTTTTTATAGATAATGAAAAAAAAATAGGTTAGCGTGACTTCGACAGTGGCGTATAGCGTCCTGATCGCCGCTTGCCCCTGAGGCCGGGTAAGCCGCGAAGCGGGAGAGGTTGATCGGGTGCCGAGGCCGGGCGCCGGAGAGGCCGGTTATGCCGCCGTAATTTTTTTTGTTGCTTGCTTACGGAGAACACATGTTCAGCTACGCCGCGCACACAGCAGCTTTCCGGAGAGATTGTCCCTCCGTGATGCAGAGGCGATAATGCAACATGATGCCGCCGCCGCGGTCATTGCGGCAAACGACGAGGAATTATTCACGCACGCGAACCGTGCAGCGTATTTGGATATCCTCCACACCGGCATTGACGGTATGCGCAGCAAACTGTCGAAGCAGGCCTTTCCTGATGTTTTGCCGGAGTTCGGCGATACGGAACGGCATTTTTTTGCCGCGGGGCGGGTCACCGGTTTCAGCGCACGCGGCATCAGGGATGAAATACCTTTTGCCGCGCGGGCGTACGACACTCTGCTGTCCGCCGTGCGCGGCGTCATGGATTCCGCCGGAGCGGGCAAACTGTGCATGGAGAACGTGGACGGCGCCGTTTGCGGGGCGATACAAAGCCTGGAGCGCAATCCGGACGCCCTGCTCTGCATCCCGCGCATACGCAGGGGGGACAATTATACCTATACCCACTGCGCCAATGTTGCCGTTCTGCTGGCGGCTTTCGCGTTGCGCTCCGGAGCGGACGGGAAACAAGTATTCGCCGGCGCCCTGGCCGGGCTTCTGCACGATCTGGGCATGGCCCTTCTTCCCGTCGCCCTGCTCACCGCGAAACGTAAACTCAGCGATACCGAAAAGACTCTTGTGAAACGCCATCCCGTGCTCGGTTGCGAACTCATGTCCGCCTGCGGGAGCGCGTACGACGAAACCGTCAGGGCCGCCCTGGAGCACCACGAACGCTATAACGGTTCCGGCTATCCCCAGGGTATTTCCGGTGACTCCATATCCGAAATCGGGCACATCACGGGCATAGCCGACACCTATGACGCGC
>JAITEY010000214.1 GCA_031281815.1 Desulfovibrio sp.
CTACCGCACCGCCCGCAATATGGCGCGCATCTTCAAGGCAAAAAAAATACGCGACCTCAAACAATTGCGCGCCGGCGTCAGGCTCGTGGAAAATTCCCTTGATATCCGTGCGATTCTTGGTAGTATTTGTTAAATGTTCGGCAAACCTGCTGAGGTGCCGTGAAAAATCAACATCTTAACCGCTGCGGAGGTCTTATGGCGACTATCGACAAAGAAGCCGTTGAACTGTTCAAGCAAAAAGCCGCGCCTGTATCCATCAAGGTCGTCGAGGTGAAGGGCATGGCGGAAGCCGCGGCCTATGCCGTGGATGTGTGCGAAAAAAAAGACTTTTGCGAACGAATCTATTGCGGAACGGAACAAACCTCCGCCGGGATATCCAAGGCGGATAAAAAAACGTTCTGCGCCCCGAATCTGACGGACAAGGAGTATGCCGCCGTGGCCGCACTGGGCGCGGACAAGGGTTTCGATATGCTGCGCTCGGGCATGCGCGGGCACCTGGAAGGCATCGACGTGACCTTTACTACAGCAGACGGTGCCGTGGCCGAAACCGCCACCTCCATCATCGAGTGTATGAGCGAAGATATACGCCTCGCGACCATGATTGCCGAAATTCATGTGGTGGCCCTGAAAAAATCCCAAATCAAAAAAACATCGTACGACGTGGAGCCGTACCTGCAGAAACTTATGGAACAAGGCGTCATGTATACGGCGTTCATTTCCGGCGCGAGCCGCACGGCCGATATTGAACGGGTTCTTACCATGGGCGTACACGGCCCCCTTGAACTGCATATAGCTCTTATGGAGGCTTGAAGATGCACAGCGCAGAAACCATGCAAGAATACCGGGGCCGCCTGCAAGAATCACTTGAGAATTCCTTCCTGCGCGAAACCCTGGACAAGTTCGCCGTGGCCTACAAGGCAAACCGCCTCAACATTTTTGCCGACATCGACGAAAAAGAACTCATACAGGAAATTGCCGCAGCCAAAGACGAAGGACTCACGCAGCTCGAGGCGATGTACGCGCAGTTCAAGGCTGAGGCCGAAAAACGCGGCGTCCACGTGCACAGGGTCGCGACCGCTGCGGAAGCCAACGACCTTATCTGTAAAATCGCAACAGACAACAACTGTAAACTGGTCATCAAGTCCAAGTCCATGACCGCCGAGGAAATCCACGTCAACCACGCCCTGGAAGACGCCGGCTGTAAAGTCGTGGAAACGGACCTCGGCGAATGGATAATCCAACTGCGTCACGAAGGACCGACGCACATGGTTATGCCCGCCATTCACCTTTCCCGCTTCCAGGTGGCGGATACCTTTACGGATGAAACCAAGCTGAAGCAGGACAGCGATATTTCAAAACTGGTCAAGGTGGCGCGGCGGGAACTGCGTTCCCGCTTCGCCAACGCGGACATGGGCATTTCCGGAGCCAACTTCGCCATTGCGGACACCGGCACCGTCGGCATCTGCACCAATGAAGGCAACGGACGCCTGACCACCACCCTGCCCCGCGTGCATGTGGCCCTCGCTGGCATCGACAAACTGGTGCCGAACATCCACGACGCTCTGCGCATTATCCGGGTGCTGCCGCGCAACGCCACCGCCCAGGCCATCACCACCTATGTATCCTGGATGACCGGCGCGGCGGAACATACGCAGACGCCCGACAAGCGCAAGATCATGCATGTTATCTTCCTGGACAACGGCCGCACGGCCCTGGCAAAGGACGAAATCTGTAAAAGCGCGCTGCGTTGCGTGCGTTGCGGCGCCTGCGCCAACGTCTGTCCCGTATACCGCCTGGTGGGCGGGCACAAGATGGGTTATGTCTACATCGGGGCCATCGGCCTTATCCTGACCTATTTCTTCCACGGCCGGGAAAACGCCCGCAACCTGGTACAGAACTGCATCAACTGCGAGGCGTGCAAGGATGTCTGCGCGGCGGGCATAGACCTGCCCGGCATCATTCAGGAAATTCGCGCCCGTCTGGTGGAAGAGGAAGGCGCGCCCGTCGAGTCCACGCTGCTCGCCAAGGTGCTGGAAAACCGCAAACTCTTCCACAGCCTGTTGCGCTTCGGCAAATTCGCCCAGCGCCCGGTCACGGGAGGGACGCCGTATATCCGCCATCTGCCGCAGATATTCATGAAAGGACAAGGGTTCCGGGCGTTGCCGGCCATCGCTTCCAAGGCTTTCCGCGACCGCTGGAAAGATATTTCGAAAAGTCTGCCTGCGAACGGCAAGCTGCGCGTGGGTCTTTTCGCGGGCTGCGCCCAGGATTTCGTGTATCCCGAACAGCTTGAGGCGGCCGTCAAGGTGTTGGCCGCGGGCGGCTGTTCCGTTGAGTTCCCCATGGGCCAAAGCTGCTGCGGGCTGCCGGTGCGCATGATGGGCGAACGCAAGGCCGCTGAAAGCACGGCCGAAGCCAACATCAGGGCCTTCGACCCTGCCCGCCTGGATTACGTCGTCACCCTCTGCGCCTCATGCGCTTCACACATAAAGAACCACTATGTCGAACTGCTCGCCGATTCGCCCCTGCGCACGGAAGCGCAGCAGTTTGCCGCCAGGATACGCGACTTCAGTTCCTTTGTGTACGACGTGCTCGGCTTGAAGGAAGACGCCTTCCGCAAATCCGGCCAGGCCGTCGGTTACCACGCCTCCTGCCACCTCTGCCGCGGCCTGGGCGTGACCCAACAGCCGAGGAACCTGCTGCGCGCCGCCGCCGACTACAAGGAAGCCAAAGAAGAGGACGTATGCTGCGGCTTCGGCGGCACGTATTCCATGAAGTTCCCGGAGATAGCCGAACAGATGTTGAAGAACAAACTGGACAACCTGGAGGCTTCGGGGGCCGCGACCGTTGTGGCCGACTGCCCCGGCTGCGTGATACAACTCCGCGGCGGCGAAGAAAAACGCGGCAACACGGTCACGGTCGAGCATATCGCCGAACTTTTGGCCCGTCAGCTTAAATAGACGCTTTAGAGGCTGTTTCTGCGCGGGCGGGAAACCGCCCGCGCCGTATGTAAAGC
>JAITEY010000047.1 GCA_031281815.1 Desulfovibrio sp.
TGCCGATTTCTTCCGCTTTAATCTGCATGACCCTACTCACCCTTCTTGATGGTGTCTTTGAGGATGGACAGTTGCGCGCGCAGGCTCGCGTCCATGACCATATCTCCGATCTTCAGCACTACGCCGCCGAGTATGGAAGGATCCACGCGGAACTCGAGGGCGGGTTTCCGGCCGCTTTTCTCGGCGAGCGTCGCCGTCACTTCCCCTTTTTTGGTTTCGTCGAGCGCCGTTGCCGTGAAGATTTCCCCGCGCGCCACGCCTTTTTCAGCATCCAGAAGCGCGTTGAACGCAACCGTCGCGGCGGGGAGTTCGGGCAACCGTTTGTTGTCGGCCATAAGGCGGCAGAAATTCAGGACGGGACCGGATATTTTCAGTCTGCCCGCGAGCGTGTCGATGACCGACGTCTTTTCCGCCGCGCTGATGACCGGGTTTCCCATCAGGTTGCGCAGTTGCGGCGATTCGCCCAAGGCGGCGCTCAACATCCCCAGTGCCGCGGAGTAGCCTTCCAGTTCGGGCAGGCCTTTTTCCCTGCCCAGAGAATAAAGCGCCCGCGCGTATCTGCGGGCCGCGATGCTGCTTCTCAATGGAATACCACCTTTGCCAAATATTTGTCGACGAGTTCGGCCTGATCTCGCGCGGTCAGCCGTTCCGCAAGCATTTTTTCCGCCTCGGCGACGATTGTATCGGCCAGTTCCGCGCGCACGGCGTCAATCGCGGCCTTGATTTCGTTTTCGGCCGTTGCCTCGGCGCGGGCCGCTGTGCGTTTCGCCTCCTCTTCAGCGCCGGCGATAATCGCGGCCCGCAGATTTTCGCCCTGCGCCCTGTACTCGGCCATGAGCGCGAGACGTTCCTGTTCCAGACCTGCAATGCGCTTTTCCACCTCTTCCAGCTTCCGGGCCGCTTCTGCCTTGGCGGCTTCAAAGGCGGCCAGTTCCGACGCTATGCCTTCACTGCGGCCTTTGAAAAAAGCGACGATTTTTTTGCCGAAGAAATGGCGGATAACCGCAATGAACAGGATGAGATTGGCAACCCGCCAGGCCGTGTTGCCCCAGTTTCCGTGCGCTTCTCCGCCCGCGGCGGCGGCCAAGGCCGGCAGGGCAGAGGCAAGCAACAGGCACAAGGCAATACACCATACTTTCACTGCATGCATGAGATCCTCCGGGTGTTGTCGCGGAGCACGGGGAAACGTCAGGAGAGAATGTTCCGCACGACCAGATCCGCGTACTTGTCCGCTCCGGCCAGGAGGGTATCCGCGGCGGCTTTGCATTCCGACGCGCATACCCGGCGCGACGACGACAGAAACGCGGCGGCTTTGTCGTTGGCCTTGCTTATCGTTTCCCGCTGCTGCGCCTCACTCTCGGCTTTTATCGCGTCGCGTGCCCGTACGGCTGCGGCGCGAGCCTCGGCCAGCGCCGTCTCGTAGCCGAGCAGTTTGTCGGCGGCGCGGCCGACGAACGCTTCCGTTTCGCTCATAAGCTGTTCCGTCAGCGCCTTGCGCTCTGCCAGTTGCCGGCGTACGGGTTTGATAAGCAGGAAATTGAGGACCACCACGGCGATGAGAAAATTCAACAGTTGGATCAGGAGGCGTTGATCAAGGCTGATCATGTTGTCCATAACGTGCCTGCCTCCTGCGTCGCGCGGCCCTGCGGGGGAATCAATCAAATTTGTGGCAACGTATCCCCGGCATGCGGTTTTGTAAAGCGTTTTTTCGCCGCCGCATGCCGGGGATACGTTTTTTTCCGCCCTACTGCAGTTGTCCCATAACCCGGTTCAGTTCCTGCGCCATCTGCGACAGTTCCTGCACGGCCGCGCTCGACTGCACCGTGCCGTCCGCGGTTTCGTTGACGATGCGGTTGATTTCCTCAACAGCGCGGTTGATTTCTTCCGAGCTTGAGCTCTGCTCTTCGGCCGCCGTGGCGATGGAGGCTACCACCACGGAGTTCGCGGCGGCCAGTTCGACGATTTCCCTCAAGGCCGACCCGGAAGAACCGGCCAGTTGCGTCGCCTTGCCGACGTGTTCAACGGCGGTTTTCACTTCGTCGATATTGGTCTTGGCCGACTGCTGCACGGCACGGATGCTGTTGCCGACTTCCTGTGTGGCCGACATGGTTTTTTCCGCCAGTTTGCGCACCTCATCGGCCACCACCGCGAAACCGCGCCCGGCTTCGCCTGCCCTGGCCGCTTCAATGGCCGCGTTTAACGCCAACAGGTTGGTCTGGTCGGCAATATCGGAGATGACGTTCATCACGCCGCCGATGCTTTCGGCCTGGGTGCCGAGTCCTTCCATGTTGTTCTGCAGGGTCGCGGCCACGGCGTTCACCTGGTTGATGGATTCCACCACCCGGTTGACCAGTTCGGCGCCGTTTTCGGCCCTGTCGCGGGTAAGGCCGCTCTGCTCCGAGGCCTGGCCCGCGTTGCGCGCCACTTCCAGCACCGTGGAGTTCATCTGGCTCATGGCGCTTGCCGTGGATTCGACGCGCGCTCGCTGTATTTCGGCGCCGCGCGACACCTGCTCGACCTGGGCCGAGAGTTCTTCCGAAGCCGCAGCCACGCGGACCGAAATGTTCGCCGCCTGACCGGCGACTTCCCGGATGGCGCGTTCCGTATTTTTGATCGTTGTCAGGTCGGTCACGAGCTGCAGCACCGACGTGAGCTTGCCTTGCTCATCCAGTACGGGCAGGGCGGTGTAGGAGATATCCATCTCCTTGCCGCGCGGCCGGCAGCGGGTTTCCGCCGTAGCCGGCCTGAGGGTCTGCACGGCTTGTTTCAGCGCGTCGTCCGGCGTATCGGCGTCTTCCCGCTGAAAAAGCTGTCCGCATGTTTTTCCGACGCCGTCGGCGCCCGCGATTTCCTGCGCCCGCCGGTTCAGGTATTCAACTCTGGTGTCTACGGCCAGCATGACCACAGGGGTCGGAATGTGGTCTATGATGCCGCGCAGGGTGTCGATGATGTTGTTGGTGCCGTTGATCAGGGTGGCAAAGCTGCCGCTGTAGCGCGAGGCATCGACCTTGCTCCCCAGGCGTCCGTACCGAATATCGCAGGCCAGCTTGCCGTAGGTGTCCAGAATGTCGTTCAACACGGCGGGTATGGCGCGCACCGCAGCGACCGTGCTGCCGATTTCGCCTTTTTCCGTAATGCGCACCTGATGCGTAAAGTCGCCGCCGGCGACGGCCTTTGCAAAATCGGCCAGATTGTTGAGTACGCGCACCAGCCCGAAGATGATGAACGCGGCCGCCAGCGTACCCATGAGTATGCCTGCGACGCCGACCGCCAGCACGGTCGTGCGGGTATTGTCGTTCCCGGCCCGTATCTGCTCGGCTTCCTCCCGCGCTTCCTTGTTTATCTTGGCACTGAACTCCTCTATGGCGTCTTCTACCGTCTTGCTTATCCTGAGCATCGCGCCGTCGGCGCGTTCCAAAGCGGCCGCCTTCTCCGTCACGGTGCCGACAGCCGCCCGCAAGGTGTTGTACGCGGAGAGCAGTTCGGCGGACAAGTGCTTGATGTCGGTCCTGTGCAATATGTCGACAAGAGCGTCCACGTTTTTTTTCATGTCGTCGAGGCGCTTTATGAGTTCCTCGGCATAGCGCGCATCCAGACTTTCCTTGAAATTGTTCAGGGAAGACAGCACAAGGGTCGTATTTTCCCAAAGCAGGATGATGTGCCGGGACAAGACAAAATTGTTCGTCTGCGCGGCTTCCTGTTCTGCCGTCTTCAGGGCGGCGGACAGGGAAGCATAGGACGTCCGCACGTCCTGGTCGTAAGTCCTGTGTATGGCCAGTGTGTTCTCCTGTATGGACTTCAACAGCGCATCGACAGGTTCTGCGCGTTGCGCTGTATCGCTGAAGAAGCGCTTTCTGGCTTCGATATTCGTGATTTCACTCCCCTCTACGGCCAACTTCATGATTTTGTTCAGATTTTTTGCGGAGTCCTCTATCCGTCTCGGGTCATAGCTCCGCATAAATCTGTTGTATTCCAACAGAACATCCGACATGGCCGTGCTCATATCGCTGGTCAGCACATTCAGCCGAGCCTGTCTGCGGTACGTTAAAAACGATTCCATAGCAGTATCCAGTTTCTGAAAGCTGAAGGCGGACATTCCGCAAAGCAGCAAGACCATAAAGCCGAATCCTGCGATAATTTTGCGTTTTGTTGTCATTGTTTTCTCCTTGTTGTGTATTTTTCTTGATGGAGTAAAATGTTGAAGCAATATTATGCCGGTAATCAGGCGCAAAATATTCCCCTTCAGCAGCAGCATAATCTGCGTCTGCCCGCTGTTTTTGCATACGTTCATGCGTTGAGCCTGAAGTACGCGACTATTCTTCCATGATTTCATATGTAGGTGAAAGCGGGCAAAGCGTCAAGCATTTTTTCAGCAATTCCGGTTATGGCTTTTTTTCCCGTGCAAAAGTAGCTTTTTAGACATTTTGCTTAACGAAAAAACAGGTAGTTAGCTCAACATGCGGCCTTTGCGGGATGTTCAACGCCGCAACCGGCATTGCCGGCATTTTTTTTGCATATATTTTTTTACAGCCATACTGTTTGCAGACAATGTTCGCGGGGGAGCGTCCGATCCGGCCGGCGCGGTTCCGTTCCCGGCGCTGGAGCCGCTGTTTCGCAACGTGCCGCAAGAGGATGCCGTCGGTGCGGTCTTTCTCCGCACAGGAGCGCCGTTTCCGCGCGGCAAGCGACCTGCGTATTTCCGTCTTGCCGTTGCCCGCTCTTTGCGGTACCTGCATGGGAACAAGGAGACGCGCATCATGACGACAGGGACGGCAGGCGCCTCGGCGGCAGTCCGGACCGGGTCTGCGGAACAGCGGGACATCCTGCGCCTGAACGGGGGGAGAACGCTCCGGACGGCGCCCTTTTTGGTTGCCGGGATACTCAACGTAACGCCGGACTCGTTTTCCGACGGCGGGCAATGGGCCGATCCCGTCCGGGCCGTGGAACAGGCGCGGCAAATGCTGCGCGAGGGCGCGCATATTCTGGATTTGGGCGCGGAATCCACCCGTCCCGGCGCGGCGGATATCGGTCCCGACGAAGAACGGCGGCGGCTTTTTCCCGTTCTGGAGCGCGTTCTGGCTATGCGCACCGAAGACGGCGCCCCGTCCTTCTGCCTTTCTATAGATACCCGGCGGGCGCAAACGGCCGCCGGCGCTCTGGAAGCGCATGTCCGACACCCCGGTGCGCCGCCCGCGGAGATGATCAACGACATCTCCGGCGGCGCGTATGACCCGGCTATGGACGAGGTTCTGGCAACCTACAAGCCCGCCTATGTCCTGGGGCACTGCCCCGTTCCGCCGGAAATCATGCGCGGGTACGCCTGTCCCGGCGACGTGGTCGACGTTCTGCTGGACTGGTTCACGACCCGCCTCACGGCCCTGGTCAAGGCCGGGCTGCCGGAAGAATGCGTATGCCTGGACCCCTGCATAGGCTTCGGCAAAAGCGACGCCCAGGCCCTGCGCATCCTGTCCTCCCTGCCGCGTTTCGCCGCTCTCGGCCGGCCTCTGTATATCGGCATTTCCCGCAAAGGTCTGCTCGGCGCGATAACCGGCCTGCCCCCGGACAAACGCGATGCGGCCGCGGCCGCGCTGTCGGCCTTGCTGCTGTCCCGCGGCGCGCGCATACACCGCACTCACAATGTGGAATTCTGCCTCTCCGCCCTCAAGACCGCCGGCGCGCTGCACACGGCGGACGAGCCCGAAGAGCCGCATTCCGCGCTCAAGGCTCCGGCCGGCGGCGCATGTGCGCTGCGCGCGGCCGACAAACCCGGACCCGTGCGGGATACGGTTCCGTCTGCCTGCGGCGGAAGCGCGCGGCAGGCGGCGCACGGGTCCGGCCGTGACCGGGAAACCCCGTCCTCTGCGGGTCTTGCCGGGCGGATCGGGGCAAAACCCGGATACGGCCCCGCATCGGGAGACCCCCGTTGATGTCGCTCCGCGTCAAAATTACGGTTATCATCATCGGCATTACGGCTGCCATCTCCATCTTCGGCACAGTGTTCAGCATCTACGCCGGTCGGCGGCATTTCGTGCAGGCTATTGCCGACGACATGGCGGGCATCGGCAAAATTGCCGTCAAAATGGTCGCTTCCCGCCTGCGGGAGCTCAAGACGGAAGCCGAGACGGCGGCCGAGGCGTGCCGGGAGGCCGTTCCTTACTATGCCCGGACCCGGGGGGCGGACGAACTGCAGGCGGTATTGTATCGACAGGCGAGACATTACGGTTATCTTTCCGCGGCACTCATGGACGACGACGGCGTTCTGGCCTCGTACGGCGACACGGCCCCGGACGACGCGTATGCGCGCAGCCCTTCCGCCCTGCGCGCGTTTAACGGACAGTCGGTGACAACCGGCACCGAAAGGGCGAAAAACGGACAACTCGTCCTGCGCCTCTGCATACCGGCCTATCCGAACATCATGGTAGTCTCGCTGCCGGGCGATTATTTGAACAACTTCATCAGCGAATTCAGAATAGGACATTCCGGAAATATCTTCATCGTCGACGCCGAAGGCACCATGATTTCCAATTACCGTCCCGAAATGGTGGAAAACCGCTACAACTTCATCAAGGTCGGCGAGGCCGACCCCGATCCCTTGTCGGTCAAACGGGAAACGGGTGAATTTTTCAGGACGATGATCCGGGACAAAACCGGTTCGGGCACCTTTTCCTTCGAGAACGCCGTGCGCGTTTGCACCTACATGCCCGTCGACGGCACGGACGGCTGGATACTGGGCGTCGTCGCGCTCATAGACGAAAGCGCGGCCGCCGGCGTTACCACCTACCTGCTGTTGTCGGCCCTGCTCTTTCTCGCGCTCGGCTCCCTGGCCGCCGTTGCCGCCGGAGGCATCGTCGCCGCGCCTTTTGAACAAATCGCCGAACAAAACGTGCGTCTGGCCGCCCTGCGCGAAGCGGCCGAAGCCGCAAGCCGGGCCAAAAGCGAATTCCTCTCCAACATGAGCCACGAAATGCGCACACCGCTGAACGCCGTCATCGGCATGACCGCCATTGCCGAAAGCACGTCCGACATCGCCAGAAAAGACTACTGCCTGCAGAAAATTCACGATGCTTCCACCCATCTGCTCGGCGTCATCAACGATATTTTGGATATCTCCAAAATCGAAGCGGGCAAATTTGATCTGTCCTACGCGGAATTCGATGTTGAAAAAATGCTGCAAAAGGTGGCCGACGTCGTCAATTTCCGCATGGAGGAAAAACGCCTGAACTTTACCGTGCATATCGACGGCGGCATGCCGCGCACACTCGTCGGCGACGAGCAGCGCCTGGCTCAGGTACTCGCCAACCTGCTTTCCAATGCCGTGAAATTCACGCCGGAAGAAGGCGCCGTGCGCCTGTCCGTACGCCTGCTGAGCGAGGCAGACGGCGTGTGCGTCCTGCAGACGGACGTGAAAGATACCGGCATCGGCATCAGCGATGAACAGCAGACGCGCCTGTTCAGCGCCTTTCAACAGGCCGACGGCAGCATCTCCCGCCGCTTCGGCGGCACGGGCCTGGGACTGGCCATATCCAAACGTATCGTGGAAATGATGGGCGGGAACATCTGGGTGGAATCCGAACCGGGCAAAGGCTCCACCTTTTCCTTCACCATTCGCGCCGAGCGCGGCGCAGAAGACCGCCGCGCCCCCCCGGACACCGGCATTTCCCTGAGCCGCCTCCGCATCCTGGCAGTGGACGACGACCCGGAAACCGGAGCATACATCGAACTCATCACCCGCAACCTCGGCGTACCCTGCGATCTGGCCCGCGGAGGCAGAGAAGCCCTGGAACTGGCAGAACGCAACGGCCCCTACAACGTGTACTTTGTCGACTGGAAAATGCCCGAGATGGACGGCATCGAACTGGCCCGCCGCATCAGTGGACTCGGCACCGACAAATGCAGCATAGTGATGATGTCCGCCGGAGAATGGAACAGCATTGCGGACGAAGCCCGAAAAGCGGGCGTCACGGAATTCCTCTCCAAACCCCTTTTCCCCTCAACCGTCACCGACTGCATCAGCAAATACCTGGGCAGCGATGCAGCCCGCACGGAACGCGAAACACCGGCCGAAGGGGAAACACACTTCGCGGGCTGCCGCATTCTGCTTGCCGAAGATGTGGAAATCAACAGGGAAATCGTGGCGGCCTTGCTGGAACCGACGGGAATAGCAATCGACAACGCGGAAAACGGCGCGGAAGCCCTGCGCATGTTCAGTGAAGCCCCCGCCGAGTACGATCTGGTGTTCATGGATGTGCAAATGCCGGAAATGGACGGGTACGAGGCTACCCGGCGCATCCGGGCCCTGGATATCCCCGAGGCGTCCGCAATCCCCATCATCGCCATGACCGCCAACGTCTTCCGTGAAGACATTGAACTCTGCCT
This sequence comes from Desulfovibrio sp., assembly GCA_031281815.1. Taxonomy (GTDB): domain Bacteria; phylum Desulfobacterota; class Desulfovibrionia; order Desulfovibrionales; family Desulfovibrionaceae; genus Frigididesulfovibrio. Next base: position 8,377 of record JAITEY010000047.1, read on the forward strand.
GGCGGCAGGCATGAACGGCCACGTCGGCAAACCGCTCAACCTTGAAGAAGTCATGCTGCGTCTGCGTGAATTCCTGCCCGTAATACGGCAGGCCGGAAAGGGAAACGCAAGTCGGGCCTTCACCCTGCCTCAGGCTTGAGGCAGGGTGACGCATGCGGCCTTGCGCCGGCGTCGGCCGACCAGCCGGGAGAGTTTGAGAGGGTGGAATCTCCTCAACAAAACACGTCGACGTTTGCCCGGAGAGTCGGCAAAACGTAATCCGTCGCCGCCGGCAGCGCTCCGATTCGACCACAACGTACAGGACACGGCCTCGTCCGCCAGCAGGAGAGGTATTTCGTCCCGAACGGGGTAAATCGCGAAACAGAACGTACAGAGCAGCCCTTGGTCCGCGCCGTTCCACACTTCCTCAAGAGGGGCGCCGCATACCGGACAGGCCAGCAGGTCGAGCAACTGTTTATCCACCAAGGTTCTCCGTGATGCGATGTTTACTGATTTCCGCGGAAATCGGCTGATATCGGCCGCAAGGCCGATGCGCCGCCGAAGGCGGCGTGAAGCAAGGCGCAGTCATGCTTGCGCCGTAACTGACCGACAGCAATTGCAGGACGCCATGGTATCCGGAATCCGCATAAAAAGCGCCGGGAAAGGCACATGTACGCGCGCCGCATAGACCTGCACACGCACAGTTCCGCCTCCGACGGCACGGACAGCCCGGCGGCGCTGGCGCGCAAGGCGGCGGCATGCGGTTTGGCGGCTTTTGCCCTGACGGATCATGACTGCACGGACGGCTTGGCCGAAGCCGCCGCTGAAGCCGCGCGCCTGAGCCTGAAATTCGTTCCCGGCGTGGAAATCGCCGTGCGCCGGGGCGAGCGGGAACTGCATATCCTCGGGCTGTTCCTGCCCATGTCCTCCCGGACGCTGGAAAAATCCCTGGCCGCGATCAGAGCGTTGCGCGACACCCGCAATCAGGCCGTTCTGGACAGGCTGGCCGCCCTGGGCATGCCCCTGGACCCCGAAGACGTGCGCCGTCGGGCCGGAGGAAAAGCCGTCGGACGCCCTCATATAGCCGCCGCCCTTGTCGCGGCAGGCTGCGTCGCCGCCGGCCGCGACGCCTTCATCCGCTTTCTCGGCCGAGGCTGCCCGGCGTATGTGCCGCGCAGCCTGCCCGCCCCGGAGGAAGGCATAACCCTGCTCCGGCGGGAAAGTCCCGTTGTTTCTCTTGCCCATCCTTTTCTTTCCCCGACCATGACCCGTTCCGAACTGGACGGCATTCTCGCCGAATTCCGCCCTTGCGGGTTGACCGCGCTGGAGGCTTACCACAGCGACCACGGCCCGGAACAGACGAATATCTGCCTTGAACTGGCCCGCAAGCACGGACTCTCCGTGACCGGAGGCTCGGACTACCACGGGGAGAACAAAAAAGATGTCGCCCTGGGCACGGGGCGCGGCAACGTGAACGTGCCTCTGTCCCTGCTGGACGACCTGGAACGCCGTCATTGCTTTTGAAGGAACCCCGCCGGGCTTGAGGTTGAACCTCAGTGTTCCGGCGGGGTTTGGGCCTGAACTCCGATTTCATTCAACGCCACTTGCTCATATCGAGTTGTTGTTCGCTTTTGGCGACGACGGCGACGCCCGCGACGTCGCCGGTCACGTTCAGGCAGGTGCGTCCCATGTCGAGCAGGGCGTCGATGCCGAGAATCATGGCGTAGGCGGCGGCCACGGGCGACCCGGTAGTCACGGGCAGTCCCACGGCTTCCAGCACCATGAGCATCATGATGGCGCCCGCGCCCGGCACGCCGGCTGTGCCTATGGACGCCAGCGTAGCCACGACGACCAGAGTGGATTGTTGTTCAAAGTTCAGGGGCGCGCCCACGGCATTGGCGATAAATGAGGCGCACACGGCCAGATAAATGGCGGTACCGTCCATATTGACCGTTGCGCCTACGGGCAGGGCAAAGGACGTGATGGAACGGGACACGCCCAGATTTTCTTCGGACACGCGCAGGGAAACGGGCAGTGCGGCGTTGGAGGAACGGGTCACAAAGGCGGTGATGGAAGCCTCGTGCGCGCCGCGCACGAATTTGGTGAAGCTGAGTCCGAAAACGCGCAGAATGCCGCCGTACACCAGTAAGACGTGGGCGGCGAAACCGATGTAGCAAAGCAGGGTTACAAAGACGAGCGGACCGATGACCTTGGCTCCCTGTTGGGCGAAAACAACGGAGATGAGTACGAAAACGCCGATGGGAGCGTACTGCATGATGCCTGCCACCACTTTGTACATGACCTCGGCGATGGTGGAACAGAGGTGGAAAAGAGCGTCGGCATATTTGGCGACATCCGCGTTGTCGGCGTCGCGCAGAATGGAGAGGGCGATGCCGAAGACCAGGGCGAAGAAAATGATGGGCAGCACGTCGCCTTTGGCCAGGGATTCCATGGGGTTCATGGGAATAATGTTCAGCAGCACCTGGGCCAGGGGAGTTTGGGCCGCGCTTTTGCCCTGCACCGCGGTATCGCCAGCCATGCCCAGCCCGGCACCCGGACTGAAGATGCCCGCGATAATCAGGGCGATCGACACGGCGACGGCGGTGGTGATGAGGTAATAGGCCATGGTTTTCAGGCCGACCCGGCCGAGTTGATGCGGCGTGATGCTTGACGCCCCGGTGATGAGTGAAAAGAAGATAACCGGGACGACGATCATGCGCAGCAGGCGGATGAAAACATCGCCGAAAAATTTGGTGTAGGCGATGTACGGCGCGGCTGCGCCGGGATTGAAGGCCAGAAACAGGCCGACGAGCGCGCCCAGAAACAGGCCGAGCAGGATGCGCATCAGCAGGTTCGACCCGAAATACCAGCCCATGAACCGGCCGCTTTTCCGTTGTTCTTGTTCAGCCATGGCGGGATCTCCTTGTTGAGCGGGTGTAGTGTGCACGACAGGGACATAGCAGGAAACATTCCGCCGGTCTAGAGTGTCGTGCCGTCGGTCCAGAGTGTCGTGCCGTTAGCGGAGGTTGTCCTCAGTACGCCCTGTGCGGCAGGTCGACTTCCAGCACCAGCATCATTTTGCGTCTGTTGCCCGTATCGGCGAAGGCGCGTCTGAATGCCGCCCGCCCGTCTTCGCTGTTCAGATCCCAGCGCACGGAGCGGCCGCGTTTGCCGCTTGTCTGGTAAAACCAGGCTTCGCCTGTTGCCGAAGGCAGGATAATCCCCACGTGGTAATGTTGCAGGCCGTAGCCTCTTCTGTGGCCTTCAACACTGAAGCTCACAAGGTAGAAGAAACCGCGGCGCATGCGCCCGCACAGCTCCGGGAGGCTGCCTGTTTCATGGATGATGAAGCCGCGCGGGGCGTTGCCCGTTCCCGCTTCCGGGTCGGCGATGCGGAA
>JAITEY010000019.1 GCA_031281815.1 Desulfovibrio sp.
CGCGCAACACCGGGGCGGGCGGCGTCCCTGTATCGACGCCCATAGAGCCGACCGTGGTGACGCTGCTGCCCTGACGATATTTGCTTTCCGGTTGACGTAACAACGGAGCATCCGCTTCGACGTGAGGCCCTGTTGCGTTGTTCCAATCCCGAACCGCATTACGGCAAGGTCGATTCGGGATTGGACTACCCCGCTGAAGCAACGCTTGAGGACAGAGGCGAACTTTCCCCTATTTGACGGTGACTGTTTCGTAGTCTCCGCTGCCCAGGCCGATTTTTTCCGCATGGGCAATCTGGCCGCGCCAATCCGTAGTGGGGTGGATGATTCTGAAATGGTCTTCATTTGCGCCCGTCTTCTCGCCGAGTATGCTTCCGCGCATGCCGGGCGCTGCATTCACCGCGTCGATGCAGGCTTTATCCAGGGCGACAGGATCGAACGAGGCGAAAATACCTATATCCGGCACAACGGCGGCATCGTTTTCCGCGTGGCAGTCACAGCACGGAGAAACCTGATTAACGACGCTTATGTGGAAGTTCGGTCTGCCGTCCAGCACCGCCTTGGCGTATTCGACCATGTTGCGGTTCAAGTCGTCGTTGGCCGCCGCTGTGGGGTTGACAACGGCGTTGTAGTTGCATGCCCCGATGCAGCGTCCGCAGCCTACGCACCGGTTGTGGTCTATGCTCGCCTTTTTATCCTCGCCGAAGGATATGGCCTGTTGCGCGCAGTACCTGGCGCAGGTGCGGCAGCCCGTACAGTATTTACTTTTGATGACGGGCTTGCCGTCACTGTGCATGACCATTTTGCCGGCCCTGCTGCCGGAGCCCATGCCGACATTCTTGATTGCCCCGCCGAAGCCGGTGAGCTCATGGCCTTTAAAATGGTTCAGGGAAACAACGATGTCGGCGTCCATGATTGCGCGTCCGATCAACGCGCTCTTCAGCAGAACGCCGCCGGAAATCGGGACTTCAACGTCGTCCGTGCCTTTTACGCCGTCGGCGATGACGACATGACACCCCGTCGTCAGGGGTGAATAGCCGTTTTCGTATGCCGCCTCCATGTGCGCGGGGCCGTTGTTGCGCCTGCCGACATACAGGGTGTTGCAGTCCGTAAGGAAAGGAACGCCGCCGAGAGCCTTCACGCGGTCGGCTACCGTTTTTGCAAAGTTGGGCCGCAAAAAGGACAGGTTGCCGGGTTCACCGAAATGAATCTTCACGGCAACAAATTTTTTCTTGAAGTTTATATTCTCAATACCTGCCTTGAGCATGAGCCTGTCCAGTTTCTGCAGCAGACTGACGCCTGTGGGGCAGCGCATATCCGTGAAAAAGACCGATGCCTTTACCATACACTCTTCTCCTCTGTTGTTTCTCCGGGCGCTGCTTGCGGCCCGGCCCGACGCGGGTAAGCCGGCACAAAACCGACGACGCGAACAAAGCCGCCGGCAGGCCCGGCTCCGAGCAGTCAGGCATGCAACATATATAAAAAATAAGAAACACTCAATTCCGAAAAGGTGATCCCGCCGCGGGCACACGTGCCGAAAACACGTTCGCCCGACAGGTGCAGGCGACATATGAATCGACCTGTCCGCACCGCCGTGCCAAGCCTGGGGGCGGAATCGATTGATGCTCGCTGCGCGTTGAAGGGGCGTCGATATTATACCAAACGGTGTTTTTCAGTATATACAATTTTTCCTTGAATTCCTTTATATTATCTATAGATCTATGTTCGACGAGGTCTTAGGTGGACCATACGCGACGCTGCGGCTTTCAAAAAAATAACAAATCTGTCGTTTTTTTTGCGTCGCCACAGCCCGTCCGGCGCGGCAGCGGCAATATATTTTCCCGGAATAGTTATACATTTTGTTTACGGCACGTTCTTTGCCTGCTTGTAGACGATACGCCGGGGGACATCCCGTTCACCGGCATTGAAAGCCGGGAGAACGAGCCATGAGACAAGTGGCGATTTACGGGAAAGGCGGCATCGGAAAATCGACGACAACGCAGAATCTGAATGCCGGGCTTTCCACAATGGGCAAAAACATCATGATCGTCGGCTGCGACCCCAAGGCCGATTCCACCCGCCTTATTCTCGGCGGTCTGGCCCAGACCAGCGTGTTGGATACCCTGAGGGAAGAGGGAGAGGACATTGAACTCGACCTGGTGATGAAGGAAGGGTTCGGCGGCATCCGCTGCGTGGAATCAGGCGGCCCCGAGCCGGGCGTCGGCTGCGCCGGCCTGGGCATCATCACCTCTATCAACCTTTTGGAACGGTTGGGGGCGTATACGGACGATCTTGATTATGTGTTTTACGACGTCCTCGGCGACGTGGTGTGCGGCGGTTTCGCCATGCCCATACGCGAGGGCAAGGCGCGGGAGATTTACATCGTGTGCAGCGGTGAAATGATGGCGCTGTACGCGGCCAACAACATCTCCAAAGGCATCCGCAAATACGCGAACACGGGCGGGGTGCGCCTCGGCGGACTGATCTGCAACAGTCGCAACGTCGACGGCGAAGCCGACCTGGTTTCCGCCGTGGCCGAAGCACTCGGTACGCAGATGATTCACTTCGTCCCGCGCGACAATATGGTTCAACGTGCGGAAATCAACAAGAAAACCGTTATCGAATACGCGCCCGACTGCGCCCAGGCGGACGAATACCGCACCCTTGCGCAGAAAATCGACGGAAACGACATGTTCGTCATTCCCACCCCCATTTCGCAGGACCGCCTTGAGGAACTCCTCATGGAACACGGCCTGCACGACGCCTGAGCGCGCAACGCAGCTCATTTTCGGAGGACAGACATGTTGATGATCCGCGCAATTATCCGCCCGGAAAAAACGAACAGCGTCCTTTCGGAACTGCTGAACGCCGGGTTCCCTGCCGTGACCAGGCTGGACGTCTACGGACGCGGCAAGCAGAAAGGGCTTACGGTCGGCGAAATTCACTACGACGAACTGCCCAAGCAGATGCTCCTTATCGTGGTCGAGGACGCCGACAAGGACGATGTCGTAAGCATCGTCATGCGCACCGCCAGAACCGGGGAGGGACACCTCGGCGACGGGCGCATTTTCGTTTCCCCCGTGGAAGCCGCATACACCGTCAGCACAGGGAAGGCCGGGCTGTGAACGCCTACGCCCGCGGGAGCAGCAGCGAATGTGCGCGTGATATCCCGACAATCAGGCAAGATTGTTGCCGTATTGCGCGCCTTGTCCCGATTTTCAACACAGCCGTATTTTTTGAGGAGTCGGTACTATGAAGGAAGTTCTGGCCGTACTGCGCAGCACCAGGGTCAACCATACGAAAAATGCCCTGACGGCCGCGGGATTTCTCGGCTTCACCTGTACGTCCTGTCTCGGAAGAGGCAAAAAACTCGTGGACCCGAATCTGCTCAAACTGATCATGGAGAGCGGCAACCTGCCCATGACCGCAGCGGGAGAATCCATGACCGAGGCCACGCGGCTCATTCCCAAACGCATTTTTTCCATCATCGTCTCTGATGAACGGGTTAAGGACGCCGTGGACGTCATCATTGCCGTCAACCAGACGCAAAATCCCGGCGACGGCAAGATTTTCATTTCACCAATAGCGGAATCATACAGCGTTCGCATAGGCGATCAGGCGGATGTTGTTTAGTGTTGCAATGCTCGCGTACATCACGGCATTGAAACGGTACAGATAAGGAAATCCCATGGACGCAAAAGCCGAAGTATTAAGCCGGTACAACGCCAAGGTCTTCAAGAACCGCAAGGATCACATCCTGCGGGTGGACCACGACGCGGACGGCGAGCAGGAGATAGCCGCCAACACCCGCGCCGT